>DATFMH010000073.1:0-21618 GCA_035267045.1 Balneolales bacterium | reverse complement strand
CACATAGCAAACATTGCAAACCATGAGAAAAACTGAATAAAAGCAAGCTGACGCATCGTTGAGGGCATTTCGTAAAGATCAACCACGATTTGAACCAGACCTGTATCCGCTTTGTCGTGCCGTATTAAAAACGACGATATCAGCTGAACGAATCCGAAAGCGCCTAATAACCCGCTTAAAATATACAGCTCTTTTTCCCATTGGGTATAGTAAACGATAACGGCAAATACCAAACCGGCAATAATCCAAATCCATCCGGTTTTCAAAAAAGAGACGGCATAGCCGGCATGCACAATATCATGATCAACATTTTTATTGGCGGGTGTGGATTGCTCATCATCAAATGCTTCCATTTCTTCCGGTGAATACTCTTTAGTCCGGAAAACCGTCCAAAGTACACCACTGATAAAAACTGCCGCTCCAATATAAAACGACCAGGCTACCGATTCCGGGATCTCTCCGGAGGGTGCGGTATTTGCAATGTTAAAAAAGTTGGTTAACACATAGGGTAAGACGGAGGCAACAACCGCTCCCAAACCAATGAAAAAACTTTGCAGTGCAAATCCAGTTGTTCGTTGAACACTTGGTAAATTATCAGCTACAAGGGCACGAAATGGTTCCATGGATACATTGATAGATGCATCCATTATCCATAATAATCCGGCAGCCACCCACAAAAATGGCGAATTGGGCATTATTATCAATCCCAACGATGCCAGAATAGCTCCTGTTAAGAAGTACGGACGCCGGCGACCAAGACGTCCCCAGGTGCGATCACTCATATATCCTATAATGGGTTGAATAATCAATCCGGTTACAGGAGCGGCAATCCAAAGAATGGGAATCTGATCGATATTGGCCCCGAGGGTTTCAAAAATTCTGCTAACATTTGCATTTTGAAGGGCGAAACCAAACTGAATCCCCAAAAAGCCAAAACTCATATTCCAGATTTGCCAGAAACTAAGACGTGGTTTTTTCATCTAATTACTTTATTGTGTCGAGATATATTTTTAAATAATGTAAGCGGTTACAATAAATAATAAAACTAATATTCTTAATGTAAAATAATATTCTGTTTTTGCGAATGATTGTTAATGAATCATCGGGAAGTGACAATTCACCCGAACACTGGCTGGCTGGCAGATTAAAAACCTGAGGTTATATTAAGTGTTCAGACAGAATGATTATATAATATAAGTTGGAATCGAAAACTGATTTATGTCTTCTTTTCTCTTAAGTCGGAAGTACACTGTGGACATTTTGTTGCCTTAATCGGGATGATGGATGCGCAATAAGGGCACTCTTTTGTTGACGGCGTTGGTTCGGGAACTTTTGTTTCTTCCTGCCTTTTTAACCTGTTGATCCCTTTTACCAGGAAAAACATAGCTAAAGCAACAATTAAAAAGCTGATCAGCGTATTGATGAATACCCCCATATTAATCGTTACGGCACCGGCTTTTGTCGCCTCTGCCAGGGTTAAATAGGGACCGGCGGGATCGCCTTGTTTAAGAACCCAGAATAGATTAGTGAAATCAACATTCCCTACGAGCATACCCACAGGGGGCATTATTACATCGGCAACTAACGACTTTGTGATGGCTCCAAATGCAGTACCGATTATTATACCTACCGCCATATCCACTACATTACCCTTAACGGCAAACTCTTTGAACTCTTTCCACATCAATGAATAGCATTAGTTAAGAAATTACAAGTAATCGGGGGCACAAAAAGGCAACCCTTATATAAGATCTCAAAAGAACAGCATGCTATTCTTTTTATTACAATAATTTATAAAAACAGATACATGAAAGAACGCGTTGATTAGTGATTTTTCAATTTTCCAGAAATTGATTGACCTTTTTATCCATTTTTGCGGAAGCACACGATGTTGCTATATGACCACAATTGTTTTTGAGTTCTAATACCCTGGCATGGATTAAATTGGCAAAATGAATTGCCGGCCCCGGATTTACCATATGATCCTGTTTTGAAGGAATAATCAGCACCTGTGCCTTAACAGATTGAGCCGCTTTTTTCATGGATCCACCGAATGGTTTGGCAACATTTTGTGCCATCATGGCCCGTAACTGACTGGCCCAATCGAAAGGATTAAATGTCTTATTGAAATATTTATCGGAATTATTCATGAACTTTTTAAAATCAGTTCTTGAAGTATGATCTCTACGGTAAGAAGGGGTATATAAATTCATTGTATGAATGGCATCTACCGTTTTCATTATCGACTCTTCGCTTGCCTGACTCTCAATTCCTTCGTTGATAGCCCGTAACTCGGCTGTCCAAAGCAATAAATCATAAGAAGTCAGTCTGGGAGAACCAACTATAGGTATCCCTTTATCCATAAAACCCGGATACGCTGTTATCCACTGAAACGTCTGCATTCCACCCATAGATATACCCATTACGGCATAAACATGATGAATATGTAGATTTTGGGTTAATAAGATATGCTGGGATTTAACCATATCCCGTATAGTAAATTCGGGAAAGATAGATCCCGGTTGATTTTTGCTGGTTGATGGTGAGCTGGAAACACCATCGCCAAGAGCATCAAGTGTTATCACATAATATTTTGTACTGTCAGCCAAATTACCCGGTCCCACTAATCCGGCGAGCCCATTGGTTGTACCACCAAACCATGTTGGAATGATAATCACATTCGACTGCGATTTATTCAACTGTCCATAAGTCCGATAGCCGATTCTGCAATTTTGAATGGTTTGGCCATTTTCAAGTTTGAAATTACCGATGTTACCATATTGCTGTTTTGATTGCGCAAATATTTGTGAAGCGGTAACAAATGTAAAAAAGAGAAGTAAGAATTGAATCCGTTTCATAGCAATGGGTTAAAATGAGTGTATTCTATACATCACCCAAAATATGATATACGGTTAATAAATCATATTTGTCCCCGGAGAAATACGCATCGTTTGAAATACAATGTGAATAAGGTAACTAATACAGTTGTTGTCGGCAGATTTTCCCTTTCGCTAAGCGTATAAACGCCGGGCTTTCCATTTCGGATAATTCCAAACAACAACTAATAATGCAAGTATTAATAATTGAGCAATGATCGTTTGCAATGTCGGGTAGATGCCTATCAGGCTGATATGAAATGAAAATGGAGCGTTGGTAGACGATAACCAGCCGATCTCCTGCAGTGAATGAATTCCTTTACCAACCAAGACAACAGAAAGTAATCCAAGCATAAACGATGAATATTTAAATAATTTTCTCAATGGTAGCCTGGCACTGAAACGTAAGGCTAAAGCACCAAGGATGATCACAACAAGTATAGCAGTAAGCGCCCCGGCTCCAACAGCAAGATTGTCGTTTGAGCCGCCTTCTATTGATAATGCAGAAAGGAATAAGACCGATTCAAGGGCTTCGCGAAATACAGCGAAGAATGCTATCGATGCCAAACCGACAAGATTACCGCCTTTAAGCATATTTTTAACCCTGACATCTATAAATTCTTTCCATTTATTGACTTCTGTTTTACTATGCAACCAGAAACCTACATAAAGCAAAACGACCACGGCAACCAGAGATACACCACCTTCCATAAGCTCACGATGTACAGGGCCGAATCCGATAGATATGATCCAGTCTGTAAAAAACCATGCGACAACACCAAACAACACGGCAAGAATCCAGCCTCCGTGTACCCACAGGGCGGCTTTTTTATCTCCCAACGCATTAATAACACCCAATATGGCTAATATGATCAGGAAAGCTTCCAGCCCCTCTCGAAGCAGAATGGAGGCGGCCATTATATAATCGAACCATGGTGAATTATGCTTGGTCTGCAATACCATCGAAGCTTTCTGAATAGAAGAATCAGCTGTTTGAATGGCTGCATTTAATTTTGCTGCGGAAACCTTTGCTTCTATATTGCTTCGAATGGAGGTCATTTGTTGCTCAAGAGTAAAAATCAATCCTGGGGCGTGTGCTCTTAGAGATGGCTCTACAGGCTCAATACCATTCAAATAAGCCATCACCGCTTTTTTACGAGCTTCATTTACGTGTCCTTCAGCATACAACTGCCTGACATCATTTAAGTAGGAACGCGCAAGATCAAGTGAGCTCCCGGCAATATCCTTCGGTCCGGCCAACCGCAATTCTGCCAGGGCTATCTCCGGTTTTGCGATATTATTCTTCGTTAACGCTTTTTCCAGTTGCTGATCATTTAACGTAGCAACTTGTTCCAGGGAAATTTTGCTCCTGAGGGTACTCAGGTTACCGGATTTTGCACTGGCAAGATCAGGATGATTAGCATTCGATTGTAATGATTTAATATAAAAAGCGAGATCCCATGCTTCTTGATCATCCAGTTTCTTAAAAGAAGGCATCGCCGTTCCGCTAACCCCCATGCGAATCGTATTAAAAGCCTGAAACGGGGATAATGTAGTGATTCGTTTACCACTCATGAAATTAGTTGGTTTGGGATCCAGTTGTGCGGCTAATTTCCCTTTTCCATTTCCTTCGGCCCCGTGACAGTTTGTACATAACCCGGCAAATAATGTTTTTCCTTTTTCAAGGCTGGGCCACTTCATCGGAGCCACTTTCATACCCGTAGCCTTGATTACTTTATCCTTGATATCATGTGCTATATCAGCAATAACTTTCGGATCAGCTTTCTGATCTATACTTTTTTGGAGATCATTAATCTTATCTCCAATAACACCATTGTCTTTCAAGTTCCCGGAGTTGACCAATTCGCGATACATGGAAGCGGCCGAAACACTAAATTGTTTTTGTTCGGCGAACTCACTCTGTTTTAATATTTTTCCATTTGAAACGGCACCGGAATAATCCTGGGCGATATAATCCAACACGTGAACTAATGCGCGGGGGGACGTATCAGATGTGTTCGCTTTCTGGGCAAAACTTCTTAAAGGAATAGTTGCAATAAAAAAAGCAAATAATAGCAGAAGGGCAGCCTTCGAACGGACTGCGACTGGTATTGAAATTTCTGAACCCTTCATATTTGTTCTCATATTCAATTATTAACCATAAAAGGTTATAACATATTGGTCATCATTTTTATTTGGATTTAATATAAATAAAAATGATGACCTTGTTTAAGTCTTTTTTCAAAAAATTTTCTTTTAATCATGAGGGGTAGTGATGATTGGATTTGTATAGTTGATATTCATGAATTTTACCGGAAATGCATGATTATAAACTTCTAACACTCATTATTCGCAGATTATCAAATATCAAATGGTTTGTTTTCTTCCCACCAATACCAAACGCGATACAGGCTGATTATTGTTTTACCATCCGAAATATCCCCACTTTCGACCATCTTTAACGCTTCCCGAAAAGAAATTCTGAATGGAATCAGAAACTCATCGTCATCGGTATTATTCCCGGTTTCTTCAATTGACCAGGCCACATAAATATGTATGATCTCATCTGTATAGCCGATACTGGGGTAAAAATGTCCGACATAAGAAATATGATCCGCAATAAGGCCTGTTTCTTCTTTCAATTCTCTGAACCCCGTAATTTCCGGGTCTTCACCATGATCAATCTTTCCTGCCGGTACTTCATAAAATATTTGTGCCATAGGATATCGAAACTGTTTGACTAACATAATATCTCCATTTTTGAAGACAGGCAGAACGGCCGTAGCACCCGGATGCTTAATGTATTCCCTGGTAGTTTTTTCTCCATTGGGAAGGGAAACCTTATCCTTATAAACATGAAGCAGGCGCCCTGAGAAAACAGATTGAGAGTTTAATTTTCGTTCGAGTAGCTTTAATGGGTTTTTCATTTAAATGTGAACCGCATTTAGTATTTTAATATTGTAATCTTTTTTTTATTCGTTATATCATAAACCGATTAAACCGGGACTTTCTTATATTGGAATCAATATAAGAAGCTTTAAAACTATCATGATAACAGGTTTTACAAAACTTTTTAATTGAAACAAGGATAAACTGTTGCAGGCTATCGGTAACATCGACGGGAAAAAACTCAGAGTGCGTCACAAAATATTCACGATATCGAATATGATATCTCTGTCACGGATTGTAATTGCCGCGCCTATTATCTATTTCCATTATCAAGCCGGTTTACATCCCACACTACTTGTTAACATTCTGATCATTTATGGTGTATTGTCGGATTACCTGGATGGTATTTTTGCCCGTAGAATGGATGAGATCTCCGAACTGGGAAAAATACTCGATCCGGTTGCTGATAAAATTGCTGCTATTTCATTATTTGCCTACACTGTTATAATTGGTATGATACCATGGTTATTCTTTTATTTTCTTATTGCCAGAGATATTATTATTGGATCGGGGGCTATGTTCATCCGATATAAGCGGGGAAAGGTCCCCATGTCAGCATGGGCGGGAAAAATCACGATAAATCTAATTGTTTTATATTGGCTGTCCGTATTTTACTTTCCCGAAAGTGTTCAGGTTCATGTTGTTTTAATGTGGATAACCGTAGCCGCAATGGTCCTCTCTCTGGGCGATTATCTGAGGCGGTTCATGCTCATCCTTAAAGGAGCCGATTTTAATTAATTGTAATTATTTAGTTTGAAATAAATTTCATGGGATTATTAGATAAGTTAGGACTCAAGAAAAAGGAAAAACTCGAAAAAGGCCTGGAGAAAAGCCGGAGCGGGTTGCTAAATAAAATTGGCAAAGCCGTCGTTGGGAAAGACCAGGTTGATGATGAAGTACTTGACGAACTCGAAGAAATTTTAATTACATCAGATGTTGGCGTTAAAACTACGCTTGAAATTATACATCGAATTGAAGATCGGGTAGCTCGGGATAAATACGTTTCTACTTCCGAGCTTCAATCTATTTTACGGGAAGAGATCATCGCACTTCTTAAGGATAATAACCCGGATAAGCCTGCCGAGTTTGATGCAAATCTTCCCAATAAACCGCATGTTATTCTCGTAGTTGGAGTAAACGGGGTTGGCAAAACAACTACGATCGGAAAACTGGCTAATTTATATAAGAAAGCCGGGAAAAACGTGTTACTGGGTGCCGCCGATACCTTTCGGGCTGCGGCTGTTTCACAGCTTAAAATCTGGAGTGAAAGGGCAGAGGTACCAATCATTCAACAAGGCCAGGGCGCCGACCCGGCTGCTGTAGCTTACGATACGGTAGCTGCTGCCAAAGCCCGGAATACGGATGTTGTATTAGTGGATACGGCAGGCCGCCTGCATAACAAAAGGGCACTAATGGAAGAATTGGGAAAAATTAAACGGGTAATGGGTAAAGTCGTTGATGGGGCGCCACATGAAGTAATCCTTATACTCGATGCCTCAACCGGTCAGAATGCCATGCAACAGGCTAAAGCATTTACCAGTGTGGTTGATATAACCGGCCTCGCACTAACCAAACTGGACGGAACTGCCAAGGGAGGAATCGTGATCGGTATATCTTCGGAACTAAATGTTCCTGTAAAATACATCGGTGTAGGCGAACAAATAGACGATTTACAAATTTTTGACAGAACCAGTTTCGTTAATGCCCTATTTGGCGACAAGCTTTCATAAAATATCCTATTTTTTACGTACTTACTATTCTTTGTAAATAGAGCCTATCGGGATGAATAAAACCCGGAAGACTTTTTATTTATTAATAGTTTGATCACAAGTATTAATAAATATTAATATTAGAATTATTTTTAAGAATCAGCCAAATCCTTCTCTAATACACTCTTAAAAGTAAAATAAACTTATACGAATATTAAACACTAGTGTGTTTTTTTACGCAGGAGTCCCTTACATTAGCTCATTGGTCGTGTTTATAATCAATAGGTTATATTGAATTACCGTGAAAATCATAGTGTGAATGGGGTTTATCTGGAAATGGGAATTTTCAGCAAGAGGTTAAGGTATGCATGCATATCACTTATAATCTTATTTCTTACGATACCACGCTTAGCAACAGCGCGGTATAACGCATTATCAGTAGATAAACCTGATACAACCTTAGCCAACAACCTGATTAAAAAGGCAAAAAAACAGATACGCAATGCCAAATATGACGATGCGATAAAATCCTATAAAATGGCATTTGCCATATATAAAAAAGCCCATGCTTTTGGTCAGATGGCATTGAGCGAATCGCACATCGCTTTTACATATGGTACCAAAGGAGAGTTAAAGAAAGCTTTTGGATATATAAAAAAAATCGATCCACTCCTTAATAATAATTCGCATATCAACCCTTTAACGGCCTGCAAAGTGTATGGGGTATTAGGTCGGGTTTATGAGTTTAAAGAAAATTATGGAAAAACATTTGAATACTTTACGCTTTCTCTGCAAACCTATCAAAATAACTATTTAACGGATCCTCTGACACTTGTAAAAATTTATAATGACCTGGCAAACTATTATATGGATCAGGGGCAATACAAAAAAGCACGGGATTATCTTGAACAAGGTCTAAAACTTGGATTAGCCCGGTTATCACCTACTGCAACCGTAATATCTGATATTTATAATAACCTGGGCATTATTTTTATGGATACCGGAAATTATCAGAAGTCTCTTCTTTTCTTTAAAAAAGATTTAAAAATAAGTAAGAAGATACTAGATAAAGACCATCCGAATATCGGAGTCACTTATAATAATATTGGTAATATTTATTTCAAATTAGGTGATTATGACAATGCCCAGGACTATTTCAATATGTCCATGCGGATTTTTATAAAACAGTTTGGCCGCAATCATCCTAAAGTTGCCATTCTCTATAATAATTTGGGAGCCATTTATTATTACAAAAAAGATTATGACCGTTCCATTGATTATTTTCGCCGATCACTCAGGATAAAACGACAAACTATCGGGGCGGAAAATAATAATGTGGCTACTGCTTATTTGAATATCGGATCGATATACGATCAAAAGAAAGATTATAATAATGCTATAGCCTATTATGAAAAAGCTCTCCATATAAAAATGAAGGTATTCGGTCCGAATAATATTCAGATTGCCTCTACTTACGATGACCTTGGGGATATCTATAAAGAAGAAAAAAAATACAGGGAGGCCATAAAATATTTATCCAGGGAACTGGAAATTTCTATCAATTCACTTGGTTTTAACCATCCCGTAACAGCAAGTACATTAATAAATATTGGTGATGTTTATAAATCAGAAAAAGATTATAATGACGCCCTCGACTATTATCAACGGGCTATAATGTCGCTTGTCCCTGATTTTCACAATGAAAATTTGAATTATAATCCCCCCTTAAAAGATATTCGATTCGAAAAATCGTTGTTGGATGCCTTGACCGATAAAGCACGTACCCTGTATCTTCGTTACAATGACGATGGTCAACATACAGCTGACTTATTGTTATCCGTGCAAACGTATGACCTTACCACACGATTGATTAATAATATTAAGGAGGGATATAAAGCGGAAGGATCTAAATTACTGTTGGGGGAACAAACTTATAAGATCTTTGACAGGTCAATAAAAGCAGCACTCGAACTCTATAACCGAACCGGACAGACGGAATATAAGAGACAGGCATTTATTTTTGCCGAGCGAGGTAAATCAAGTGTCTTATTGGAATCCATTATTGATTCTAAAGCAAAGAAATTTGCAGGCATACCGGATACATTGCTGGAACATGAACAAGAGTTAAAAGAAAACCTAACCCTGTATAACAACAAGTTACAGGCAGAATTAAATAAAAAAGACAAAGCTAATAACAATAAAGTCAACTTTTGGCAGGATAAGCTTTTTACCGGAAAACGTGCTTATCAGGCATTCATAAAAAAACTTGAAAAAACTTATCCGAAGTATTATCACCTGAAATATGAAACCCCGAAAATTTCAATTCCAAACATTCAAAAAAACCTTGTCACTAAAAATTCAGCCATCATTAACTATTTTAAAGGTGATACAACTCTCTACATATTCGTAATCACGAAAAACAATTATCAGGTTTACCAAAATAAAATTAGTCACGATTTTAATAAAGGCATTGTCGCTTTCCGAAAAGGAATCATTCAAAATAACTATGCGGCCTATACTAAAGAAGCCTATAACCTGTACCGCATTCTTATACAACCTGAAGCACATTTAATAAAAGATAAAAGTCTTGTCATAATTCCGGATGGGGTACTCGGTTATCTTCCTTTTGAAGCCTTGCTCACAAAACCTGCACCAAAATCGAACAATACCGATTATGCGCTTTACCGAAACTTATCTTACTTAATATTTAAACATACTATCAGCTACGCTTATTCAACAACCCTGTTAAGTGAATTGAGCAATAGAAGTACGGTACATGATAACCGGCAGTTTTTGGGAATGGCTCCCGTTTTTGACAATAACAATGATAAAGCCATTCAGGATTATACTATCCGCGGCGATTCTCTGAATCATCTCTTACCGTTGGATGCTTCTGCAGATGAAATTACCGATATCTATAACTTATTTGAAAAAAACAGGGGCTTCTTTAGCTGGTTTTCCTATAACGATTCGAAAATTTATTTGCGTGATAAGGCAACTGTGTCTGTTTTAAAATCACAACTGGTTTCACATTACAAGTATATTCACCTTGCGACACACGCTTTCATCGATGAACAGAACCCGGAAATGTCCGGCATTATCCTTGCCCATTCTAAAAACACAAACGATGATGGTATCCTTAATGCAGCTGAAATATATAATCTTGATTTGAACGCCCGCCTGGTGGTGCTAAGTGCTTGCGAGACAGCTATGGGCAAGGTTGTTAAAGGAGAAGGTATAATCGGACTGACCAGGTCGTTTATTTATGCCGGTGCCAATAATCTCGTTGTTTCATTATGGAATGTAAGCGACAGGTCAACAGCACATCTCATGATTACCTTTTATACTAATCTGCTCAACCAAAAAAGTATCGCGTCATCCTTGTGTAATGCCAAACGAAATATGATCCGGGATACCCAATATGCCGCACCACTTTACTGGTCACCTTTCATATTGATTGGTAACAAGTAAAGAATATCCGTTTCTCATTATACTTTTTTAGTATACCCGAACCTTTTGTTTCCCCCTTATTATATCAGGAATCTTTTTTCTCGACATTATTATCACTATCAGCCTCTTCCCGGTTTTCTTCGGGATTTTGAGGATTAAGTTCCAGGTAGAAATCCGTCGGATCATCGCCAACATAAAGTATCACTTTTTGCTCCTTGATTAATTCAAGGGAAGCAAGGAACGTTACAACCATTTTAATTTTATGCTTTAAAGAGGCGCATAGATCCAGAAAAGACAACCTTCCCTGAAATTTTAACTGTCCAATTATATACTTACTCTGTTCTTCAATATTTGTCGGAATACGCTCGACTTTATGAAAGACATCGTCCTTGACCACCTGCGACATAACTTTTTTAAAAGCCGCCATCAAGTCGAAAAGTGTTACATTTTTCAGGACTTCGCCATTATCAACTTCCGGTTCGAGTATATCCGGTTCGAGAAAACCGCGATAGTAGCGTTGCCTCGTCTTGTGATCCATAACCGACATTTCCTCGGCCATCTCTTTAAAACGTTTGTATTCGAGCAACGCCTGAACGAGCTCATAACGGGGATCCATCTCAAATTCATCTTCCTCGCCATCTCCGGTTACGGGCAACATCATTTTGGCTTTTATAGCCATAAGAGTACTTGCCATAAGTATAAACTCACTGGCTATACTTAGGTCCAGTTCATCCAGGAAATGTATATACTCGAAAAATTGTTCGGTTATGTAACTTATTGGGATATCATAAATATCCAGCTCATCCCTTTTAATGAAAAAAAGGAGGAGATCCAGGGGGCCTTCAAAATTTTGTAACTGAACTCTGTACACTTATTTATTCAACTGTTTTTATAGTTGTAACACTACACTAATCGTCCCGGTAAAACATCTTTCAAATCATACGAAATATTCCAACTCATTTCCTACATTAATTTTCATGTCATCCCTGATAATGAATAGCGATTGAATTTGCTGTACACGCTAATATTTAAAAATCACTATCAAGCCACCTATTCTGATAACTATTGTTACCATTAATTTATCAAACTTAAACCATTTCCTCCGAGGCTATGCAAAGCGGCACTTAAATTGTTGGCGATTTGTCATAATCAGAATCTTTGATAACAATATGATTATGCGTGCCCATTAAATCTTAACGATACATAGAATTCAATCCTGTGTAAAATATAAATCGATTAACTGATACAGATTTTGCTCACTTATTTAAAATACCAAAAGATTCAAATCAATTTATTTCCATGATAATTGGCAAGTTAGTAAAAAAAATATTAGCATTTAAAGAACGAAAAAGCGGTGTCGAAAATAATTTAATATTCACAGGCATAAGATATTCCCCACTCTTCTGTTAACGTGATTATTAATTTACTGGTTAATAAAGTGTATTTGAATGGATTTTAGTGAACTTTATGAGGCTATAAAATCAGATGATCAGCAGGCAATAAACGATTCGGTTACTAAGCTGTTCCCGGTACTCATGTCATACTTACGGGTTAATATGCATGCTGATTCCGAAGATGCCAAAGATTGTATTCAACAGGCGCTACTTCATACCACTGAAAAAATACGGGAAGATAAAATCCGGAATCCTTCAAAGCTTTATTATTATCTGATACGATCCTGTAAAAATATTTATCTGCGGATGAATACCTATACCAATATTTCCATAGAAGATAATAATAAGGACTATGCGATTGATCCGCCAAAACAACTGGATGAATTATTAGATGAGGAAAAACAAAGGATTCTGTCACACTGCCTGGAACAGTTAGATCCCAATCATCGTGATTTTATCAATTACTGGTTCGAAAATCCGGATATCGATGCCTCAAGCGTAGCACGTCATTTTGATATATCATTATCTAATGCCTGGACGCGTAAGCACAGGATCATTAAAATCCTGAATAAATGTTATGAAAAAAATAGTCACAAATAAAAAATTTGTAAGGAATACAGGTTTAATGTGTCTTATTAATAATTAGAAGAAATAATCCCCAAAAATTTTTTACAGAAATTATTTAAATGCAAGAAAAAGAATTAATAAAAAAACTGGATGCTTACGTTAAGGGTAAGTTATCTTCAGCGGAAGTGGATGAGCTTTGGGTAGAATTATTAAAGAAGCCTGAATACTTATCTTACTTGGATACTCTTACAAATGTTAAGGCTATCATAGAATCTAAAGCTAAGGTTAGTCATCTGGTTACCTCAAAAAAGAAACCCTCCTTCTGGAAAAAGTATAATCGCCAGATATTGGTTGCGGCTTCTGTTTTGATAGTAATTGGTATAGTTGGGTTCCTGACGTTACATCATCGCAACACAACAATAAAAGCTATACCCAAAATCAGCAATTCTGAATTTGAGTCTGTAAATAGTTACCGCTCAGCCGATCATAAGTTGAGTGAAATTGATAAAATGTTAAATAGGGGATATCAGGAATCTCTTAATGGAAAGAATGATGAAGCGCTCTTGACATATAAAAAGCTTATACAAAAATATGATACGGGACTAACCATATCGAAAGCTTACCTTAATATGGGTATCATTCATTACAATTCTGATGCATATCATAAAGCAATAAATAATTTTAATTCCGTTATTGTCTCCACTAATCAAAATAACATCATAAAAGAAAAAGCCTACTGGTATCTGGGTAATGCTTTTATACAAGTCAAGGAGTTTAAAGAAGCTCAAAAAGCGGTGAAAAAAGTTTTTGATATGAAGGGTATTTACCGAAAAAGATCAGAAGATCTTCTTAAAAAGTTAGACCAGAAACTGGACATCACTTTTAAAGAATAATGTATCAAACCGGTTCACCAGGATCATTTTACGTAATGAAGTCACAGCCTTTACTGTCTTATTATTATAGCTACTGAATTGTTTTAGGTATCGGCTCAAGCGTTTTAGATGTATGTTTCATAAGCACATCATGAGCCTGTATAAACGATTCATCACCTTTCCTTTCAATCTTAGTGTATGAACCGTCAGACTCCAAAACCCACCGTTGACCGTTATCATTCAGATAAATATTCAGAATAAATTGTAAATATTTTTTCAGTTGCTCTTGTTCAATGGGAACTAACGATTCCACACGTGCATCAAGATTCCGGTGCATCCAGTCAGCCGATCCGATAAAATGAAGATCTTTGTTCCCATGCAGGAAATAATAAATTCTCGAATGTTCCAGAAACCTCCCAATAATTGAATGAATTCGGATATTCTCACTCAACCCCTTTTTTTGAGGTATCAACCGGCATACCCCTCGTACAATTATATCAATTTGAACACCCGCCTTCGATGCCTCATATAATTTTTGGATAATTAATGGATCTTCAAGACTATTCATTTTTGCTATAATTCGTCCGGGACGATCGTTGTTACATTCTTTTATTTCGTATTCAATCAGTTTCGTCATTTTTTCCCGCATATAATTTGGGGCAACAATAAGTTTCTTATAATTCTGCTCGGGGGCATAACCCGTCAGGAAATTGAATAAATCTATTACGTCTGATGCTATTTCGGGATCACATGTAAACAGCCCGAGATCTTCATATAACTGTGCTGTCTTAGGATGATAATTACCGGTGCTTAAGTGCACATAACTTTTAATGTTTCCGTCTTCTTCCTCTCTCACGACAATCGTTAACTTAGAATGGATTTTTAAACCGGGTAATCCATAAGCAACATGGACACCGGCCTTTTCCAATTTTTGTCCCCACTCGATATTGCGTTCTTCATCAAATCTGGCTTTTAACTCAACAAGCATTGCCACTTGTTTGCCTTGCTGTGCGGCTTTCATCAAGGCAAGCATCAAGGGAGAATCACTTGACGTTCTATATAACGTTTGTTTGATGGCCAGAACTTTTGGATCATCTGCGGCCTCTTCAACAAACCGTTGGACTGACGTAGCAAAACTATGGTAGGGATGATGTACAATAAAATCACCATTACGAATAATACTGAAAATATCCGGTGCTTCTTCATCCAGCTCATGATGAAAAACAGGGTGTAAAGTCGGGACCCATTTATCATATTTCAACCGTTCAAAGCCGGTTAAGTCTGACATCCTGATACAATCAGCCAAACCAATTGGTCCGTCCATTTCGAATACATCGCCCCAGCTTATTTCCATTTTCTCTATTAAAAATTCTTTAATATGCCCGGGCATGCTTTGATCAATTTCCAATCGAACAATTTCGGCAAAACGGCGCTCCCGTAACTCTTCTGTAATCAATTCCAATAAATCATCCGCTTCTTCTTCGTTCCTTTCGACATCAGCATTTCTCGTAACCCTGAAAACATTCGCTGACAACACTTCCATCCCGGGAAATAATTGATGTATATGTGCCTTAATAACCTCATCTATTGATACATAAGTGATTTCATGATTTTCTTTCTCAACGATCAGCCAGCGTGGGCGGTTCGATGGCACTTTAACCCGCGCAAACAATATCTCTCCTGTTTTGGGCTGGCGAAGTTCAACGGCAAATGATCGGCTTTTATTTGATATCAAAGGAAATGGGTGCGATTTATCTACAGCCAGGGGAGTAAGGATTGGATATAGCTGCCGGGTGAAATATTCTTCAATTATTTTTCTCTGATTGGCAGTAAGCTGCGTATATCTGTTGAAATGAATACCCTCCTTACTCAACGCTGGAATAATACTGTTCTGAAAACAATCACGATAATTATCAACCATCCTGGTAACATCTTTGCGAATTGCTTTTAATTGATCTTCCGGACTCATTCCATCAACAGGAGGCGTTTCTATGCCGGCTTCTATTTGCCGTTTTAATCCACCCACCCGTTTTTGAAAAAATTCGTCAAGGTTACCCGCAACAATACCAATAAATTTTAGTCTTTCAAGTAGAGGATTTTGAAGATCTTTCGCCTCATATAATACCCGCCAGTTAAATTTCAGCCAGCTCAACTGATAATTAAAAAAATAATCACTTCCGAACAGTTGTAATTCGGATGGTAATGAATACATCCCAATAGTGTAATGAAAATGCTTTCTTTTAGCTTCTTCATTATTATCACTTTTAACATTTGAATCTTTGTTAGGGATATCGCTTTTAATATTATCAGGTGAAAATGAGGACTTGTCCATTTTTATTTTATTCTTCTCTATAATCTGTTTTTTTATTATTTGTTGTTAACTTAACGTACAGATTTAATTGTGCTTTATATAAATATAAACACTTACTATTAAGACATTATTACTTTGTCCAATCCGGTACTTAACGCTTATAACAAAGATGATGACTTCGAACAGTCCATAAGGCCTGGATCCATCGGGGAATTTATCGGACAACGGAAGATCATCGAGAATCTTGATGTGTTCATACGGGCTGCAAAAAACCGCAGCGAAGCGCTGGACCATGTTTTGCTTTCAGGACCTCCGGGACTAGGCAAAACAACTTTGGCCTATATCATAGCCAATGAAATGGGTGCTCAGATAAAATCAACAACTGGCCCGGTTTTAGAGAAACCCGGCGACCTGGCCGGACTTCTTACTAATCTTGATGAGGGAGATGTCTTATTTATCGATGAAATTCATCGCCTAAATCCGGTTGTCGAAGAATATCTGTATTCGGCAATGGAAGATTACAAACTGGATATTGTTATCGACTCCGGACCAAATGCCAGAAGCGTCCAGATTGATCTCAAGCATTTTACTCTTGTGGGAGCCACAACACGCAAAGGATTACTCACAGCTCCGTTACGTGCCCGTTTCGGAATTAATTTCAGACTTGATTATTACGATACAGAAGTATTGCAACATATAGCCAACCGGACTTCCGGTATTCTCGGAATTGGGATAAGCGATGAAGGAGCTTACGAAGTAGCACGGAGAAGCCGGGGAACACCTCGTATCGTTAACCGGTTGTTGCGCAGAACACGTGATTTTGCACAGGTTGATGGAAAAGATATCATTGATAAAGAAATTGCCGATAAAGCCTTAAATGCCCTCGATGTTGATCAAAAAGGACTGGATGAGATGGATATCCGCATTTTAACTTCCATCATAGAAAATTACCGTGGCGGTCCGGTTGGACTCGGCACTTTAGCTGTGGCTGTAGGTGAGGACAAGGGAACGATTGAAGAAGTTTATGAACCTTTTTTAATCCAGGAAGGTTTTATGCAACGAACGCCGAAGGGCCGCGTTATAACATTAAAAGCTTATAAATATCTGGGTATTCAACCCAATCAATCAGAAGATGACTTATTTAATAATTGATTAATATTTAGAATGTATTATCATATTTACTTTTTATAATTAATCGATCAAGAAAACCTTAACGGAAAATTCATTAATTTTTCGTACTTTTATATCAACTTTTATCTAACATTTGCATCAAAAATAATAGGAGAAATTTGGTTCGATGAGAAAATTATTTACATCTGAATCTGTTTCCGAAGGCCATCCTGATAAAGTAGCCGATCAAATATCGGATGCTATTCTGGATACCATGCTGGAAGGAGATCCCAATTCACGTGTGGCAGTGGAAACGATGGTGACAACAGGGCTTACCGTTGTTTCAGGAGAGGTAACCACGGACGCTTATGTAGACGTTCAGGAAAAAGTCCGCGAAGTTATTCGTGATATAGGTTATACGAAACCAACCTACCGATTTGATGCAGATTCTTGTGGTGTCCTGGTCAGTATTCATCAACAAAGCCAGGATATTGCGATGGGAGTTGATGAAAATGACGGAAAACCTCAGGGTGCAGGAGACCAGGGAATGATGTTCGGTTATGCCATCAACGAGACAGATACCTATATGCCCATGAGTATTCAATTTGCTCACGATTTAGTTCGCTATCTGGCTCATATTCGTAAAGAAACACCTCTTATGCCATACCTGGGCCCCGATAGTAAAAGCCAGGTAACCATTGAATACGATGATAATAATATTCCCAAACGTGTCCATACAATCGTTGTATCTACACAACATGATGAGAATGTATCTCAAAACCAGATCAAAGCTGATATTAAAAAATACCTGATTCCGGAAGTGATCCCATCCGATCTTCTGGATACTAAAACAATATTACACGTTAATCCGACCGGTAACTTTGTTATTGGCGGTCCTCACGGAGACACCGGCTTAACAGGTCGAAAAATTATTGTAGATACCTACGGTGGAAGAGGAGGTCATGGTGGTGGTGCTTTTTCAGGAAAAGATCCTTCAAAAGTAGACCGTAGTGCTGCTTATGCATCCCGTCATATCGCAAAAAATCTTGTGGCCGCCGGCTTAGCCGATGAATGTCTTGTTCAATTAGCTTATGCTATCGGTATTGCCGAACCTATTTCCATCAATATTAATACTTATGGAACCGGTAAAGTAGATGAGGAAGAGCTTGAAAATACAGTGCTGGATCTCTTTGACTGTACACCTTCCGGGATCATCAAGCGTTTCGACTTAAAACGTCCTATATATCAAAAAACAGCTGCTTATGGACATTTTGGAAGAGATGAATTTCCATGGGAAGAACTTAATTATGTCGATATCTTAAAAGAGGCATTTAAAGTTACTGCCGGTAAATAAAACGTTTTTTTATTTCTTATAGGCATACTTCTTTTTGAAGTGTGCCTTTTTTATTTGGAAACAAATATAATCATTAAAAATACTGACAGATTTATGTTCCGAACCGGAAGGCCTGGTTCTTTTTTGGGTTATTATTACAATACCACCATAATTTGTTGGATATGACGTTATAAAAATTTTTCCGGTTTTAAAGAAAGGAACAGTATTTATAAAAAGTGTCAGCTGGTTAATTTCAGTATACAAGTAGTTATTTTTTATTATTTTAATTTCTTAACAATCATTTCCTTATAAATTTCGTTACCTACACTACGCAGACAATTTTTTTAAAATTAACAAATTAAGTCTATGGACTTCCTTCGAAAATTCCGGGAACCCGTTAGTGGGTTAACACATCTTACCGGTGCCCTTTTATCAGTTTTCGGGCTCATTCTGCTCGTCTATCAAGCCAATAATACAGTGCAGACCATCGCTTTCTCTATTTATGGATTAAGCTTGATACTCCTTTATACTGCCAGCTCCCTTTATCATTTATTACCGGTATCTCAAAAAATCATTGATCTTCTTCAAAGATTAGATCACATGATGATTTATATTTTAATTGCCGGAACGTATACTCCTTTCACGTTACTTGCTTTGCACGGCGGATTAAAATGGGGTATGTTTTCTACAGTTTGGGTCTTAGCTTTCACCGGTATTATTTTAAAACTTGTATGGTTTAATGCACCGCGCTGGCTTTCAACTATTTTTTATCTCGGTATGGGTTGGTTAGCTATCGTCATGTTTCCCGAACTGATAAACGATTTAAATATGAATGGAATCATTTGGATAGGGTTAGGTGGATTATCATATACCATAGGCGCTGTTATTTACGCAACTAAAAAACCAAATCCATTCCCCAATGTGTTCGGATTTCATGAAATATGGCACATTTTCGTATTATTCGGTAGCTTTTGTCATTTTTGGTCTATTTACCAATATCTTCCTCCGGTTCATTAAAAATATCATCCTCTGTTTATATTTTTTTATTTATAACTCTCATTATGTATATATAAATTGACTTCCAATCATAATGATCAGATAGGATGAAAAGAACTTTTAAAATAGTATTGATTCTTATTAGCCTGGGATTCGTTCAGGGTCCCCTGGTTAACTCTGTGTATGCTCAGTTTTACCGCCCTTCTTACTTAAAGTGGTATCAACTGAAAACGCCACATTTCAAGATTATCTTTTCTACAGGTGAAGACAGCGTAGCTCATGCTGCCGGCAGAATACTGGAATCACAGTATCAAACAACCCAACAATTAACGGGGGGACATTTACATAATTTTCCTGTCATTTTAAATGGATATACCGACTATGCGAATGGGTTCGTCACATCCAATGTTTTTCGTATGGAAGTGGATATTGCAACGATGAAGGGAAAAGCAATGAATCCACAAACTGGTGGTTGGCTCGAAAATGTATTTCCTCATGAATTAACCCACGCTTTACACCTTTCAGTAACGCCCTGGCCCGGAGTATCTTCTATAATCCGTCCTTTTTCACCTGATTATGCCCGCTCGGTAAATTATAATGCACTGATGGGATTTCATGAAGGATTGGCTGTCTACAGGGAAACGCATGTTCGACCAAAATACGGGGGACGAGGAAATTATCCTTTTTTCGATAATCAGTTTCGATCCAATTTAATGTCTTCAAAAAATTGGTCGTTGGGGCAACTTTTTTCACTGGCAGGTGATAACCGGCCCTTCGATCGCCACTATATAGGAGGTTACCAGTTTGTTAATTGGCTGGAGAATAACTACGGTAAAGACATTGCCAGAAAGATCATAAACTTCGATTCACGCTGGCCTTTTTTAGGATTAGGTGGAGCCGTCTGGCATCAGACAGGAAAACTCCCTATACATCTGTACGATAAATTTGAAAAAGATAAACGTTTAAAAGAAAAAGCAAGAGAAGATTCCATTAAATCTTTAGGTAAAGATCCTTACTCAGTAATCTCATTACCATTTAAGGGCCCCTCGGTCCACCGCCCAAAATGGATAGGAAAAGAAAAAATCCTTTTTTATGGGTCCTTTTATAACAAACGCCCCGGTTTCTGGATTTATAACACAAAAACACATCATATATCAAAATTTCTGGAAACACTTAGCGTTCAAAATTATTGGTACGATATCAATTTAAAAAAGCATGAAATGCTTTATGCAAATTACCGTCCCAGCCCATTCTTTGACAGTGATTATAAAGCAGATATTTATAAAGTGAATTTAAATACCGGGGATAGTAAGAGGTTAACAAACAGAAAACGTGTTTTTAGTCCGGTTTTCAATGGGAAAAAAATATGGGCCCTGCAAACAGATCATGAATCCACCCGTTGGATAAAAGTTGAAAAAGGGGGGAATATAAAACCCGTATTCTCCGTCAGACCCGATAAGTTGATTGCTATTGAACCCAATCCTGTCGACACCGGTTTGACCGCTGTAGTAGCCAATAGAAACGGAGTACAGGCTTTGTGGCTTGTTCAGTCCGGAGATAAAAGTAAAGTATTGAACAATAATCCGGATATTGCTTTTAAACACGCTTCTATTTTCGATCCATCCTGGAATAAAAATGGCAGCAAACTTCTCTTTACATCTGATTATGGAGGGGTTATGAATCTTTATCAATATGATATGGAGCGGGAATCAGTAACACAGATTACTAATACCCTATTCAATTGTTATGAAGGTTCTTATTCAGAAGATGGGAATAGTATTGCCTTTGTTGTTCAACAAGGAGATTATCATGAACTGGCCGTTATTCACAAATCCGATTATTTAAACAGGTTTATTTCAAGGGATATCTGGCATGCCAATGTTACACATAGAATGAATGCTCCCCGCCTGGCTTCTGGGTTAACAGACTCCTCAAAAACATGGAAAGTCAAACGCTTTCATTCTGGTTTAAACTGGCTAAAACCGCGAACTATACTACCTTATGCTTTAAACAGTTCCTTTACCGGTACAAGATGGGGTGCTGTATTTACC
>DATFMH010000072.1:0-5038 GCA_035267045.1 Balneolales bacterium | reverse complement strand
TCATAAACTCCGTATTCCTGCTGTATTTGTTTATCGGCATTTTCACCGATTTGTCGTTCCTGGCTCCATGAATAGGCATATGCACGTTTTTTTCCCGTTACAGGATTTTTCTGTACGACACAGCCGCTTAAGAAAATAGCAAGGAATATAACAATCAGATGAATATGAAAATATTGCTTACGACGTCTCATTGATTTGTATCACGTTTATTAATTAGAATAGTAAAAGTAAATTATGAGAAGGCTTTGCAAAACTGTTCTTTCGTCCAATATTTGCATTTTTACGACTTCGAAAACCTCGAATATGGTTAATATACTGCGGTTTCGAAGTCAATCAGGCTTAGATATTGAACAAAATCCCTGGTTTTGAATAGCCTTCTTTGATATTAATTATACAATTAAAACCGCAATGAACGGGAAATATAATACCATATTAATGCAACTATAATCTGATATTATTAATTATAATTAACGGGAGGTTTGTTTAAGCTTATAATCTATCTACTTAATAAAAGTAGCTGTTAAATTAGATTATTCAATGACTACCGACAATCGACCACAAACGACAGAGAAATGCTCTAATATTAATTAAACATTATTTAATCTGAAAAACCGTATAATCAACGTGAATTCGGTATCGGAATCATGCTTTATGCATCAAAACAGCTCTGTGGGTCCGTGTCGTCGATGGTCAGTCATCCGTCGTCATGATATGTTATATTTTCACAGGTCGTATTCTCAATGTAATTATTACACTCTGCGATTCTTATCCAAACCTCACGTTACATAATGTAATTATCCCGGTAAACACTTTTTATTTATCTAACATATTTACCACATAATTGATAGATTAATTCGGTCGATGATAAAGTATTAAAACCAGGTACGCAAACAATGAACGATCCAATAACATCAACGGCAAATCCTCCTTTTCTTGAAATACAAAAAGCCACGGTAGAAATAAACGGTAATCGTATTTTAAAGGATTTATCGCTAGTCATTAATTCTAATGAACAAACAGCAATTATCGGCCCCAATGGTTCAGGTAAATCGACATTGATAAAACTCCTGACGCGGCAACTCTATGCTATGGAACAGGAAGACGGTCCACCACCTGTTCGCGTTTTCGGAAAAGAGTTATGGAATGTAGAGGAATTACGCTCACAAATGGGTATCGTTTCGGATCTTATGCAGAAGGATTTTCTTAATAATATTCGATTTGGAAAAATACGGGGACTCAATGTTGTACTTTCCGGATTTTACTCGAGTTTCGGCCTCTTCCCGCACCAGGAAATCACAAAGAAGATGAGAGAAAAAGCTTATTCCATACTGGAACAACTGGAGTCGGAATATCTTGCCGGATATATCCTTAATGAAATGTCCACCGGTGAAGTACAACGTGTTCTCATCGCCCGTGCTCTGGTGACGGAGCCCAGGGTAATGGTACTGGATGAGCCGACCACCGGACTCGATATCGTGGCCCGTCAACAATGTATGTCACAAATCCGTAAAATCGCTAAAAAGGGAACCACTATTATATTGGTAACGCATCATATCGACGAGATTTTCCCTGAAATTGAACGTATTATTCTACTGAGAGACGGAAATATTGCCTTCGACGGACCCAAAGAGCATGTATTCACATCTCAAAATCTATCTTATGTCTATAACCACCCCCTGAAGCTGGCAAAACATAATAATTTTTTCCGGATACAACCTGAACGGTAACTGGTAAGAAAGTAAACAATAACTGCTATAACATGTTTTTTATATCATACCCGGCCGTGGGATAAGCAAAAAGCATTTTCTTCAAATGGAACACGGGTATCTCAGCCCGCACAGCCATTGAAAACAAATTGATCATTTCCTGTGCCTCCGGACCCAATAAGTGAGCTCCGATGATAAGATCCGTTTCATCATCAATTAGTATTTTAAATGCTGAGTATTTATGATTGGTTCTCCTTGTCGAATACCATTCCGAACTATCGGCTTCATTTATACGATAGGTGAGTTCCCGGGCATTGGCCAGTTCTTCCGTCAATCCGACCATAGCGAGTGGTGGAATAGTGAAAACGGTTGTGGCCGTTCCCCTGTAATCGGGTATTCGGTCATTACCATGTAACAGGTTATCCGCAATTATTTGTCCATCCAGGCCGGCAATCGGCGTTAACGGCATCCCCGTGTCAGCAGCGTCACCACCGGCATAAATATTGGCATGTGTAACACTTTGCATGAAGTTGTTGACGATTATCCCCCGTTTATTACGTTCAATGCCGATATTCTCCAGGCCCATATCATCCAGGTTAGGTACGCGCCCTGCACCGTGGACCACTAAATCGGCCGGTAATTCCGCTTCTCCATCCGGTCCTTTTACTTTCACAAGAAATATTTTCTTTTTTTTCTCAATGGCCGTGACTTCTGTATTAAGATGAAATGTTATCCCTGCTTCTTCGGATACCCTTGTTAATTGACCTGTTAAAAAGGATTCGAAATGTTTTAAGATATTGGAACCACGGTGAATAACGGTTACTTTAGCACCGGCACGAACGGCAAGATGTGCAAATTCCATGGAGATATATCCACCACCCACAAATACTATTTGATCAGGTAGTTTTTTCAACTCCAGGAAATCATCACTTCTCGTCATATTATGAACGCCCGGTATAGATAAAGGTCGTGGACGAGCTCCGGTGGCAATGACAATATTGTTTGTCTTTAATGTTTGTTTGCCAATCTGTATCGTTTCCGGATCTTTAATTATAGCTTTTGAATGGTAATGTTTAATCCCCGCTTCTTCGAAACCTTTTTTCCTGTTTTCCGGAACGGGATCGGTAAATGATTGCTTAAATGTGATCAGATTTTCCCAGTCAATTTTGAAATTACCCGGATCTATGCCATGCCCTTTCATACGATATGCCCAATCGTAAACTTCAGCAGCACCTATGAGAACTTTTTTTGGATCACATCCCCGCAGAGCACAGGTACCACCATATGGACGATCATCAATAATTGCTACCTCCCATCCTTCCTGCCGGCAACGATGTGCTACAGTAGTACCGGTGGTTCCCGAACCGATAACAATTAGGTCGAATGTTTTGTTAGACGACATGGCAGGCTCCTGAAATTCGTTAACAATAGCTCCTAATACTATATAGGAAATCTCTAATCCATTAACAATTAATATCTTACAAAGAATCATCATGAATGATTAAAAGACTCTAACTCTAAATGATTTGTCAGATTAATAGTAGATTAACGTGAGTTCGAGATAGGATAATCAATCAGAAAAATTATATATGTTCATTAAAAATTGGATATACGTCACATTAAAATGAATTATGAGGCTCATAATATTTCTCTGTCGTTGGTGGTCGGTCGTCAGTCGTCAAAAAAATCGAGACTTCGGTTCCATAATTATTTTATATCGAACCCACGTTAGATTAGTTAGAATTTCTTTTGCAACAATCTCTTTAATGAGTAGGTATAAGAGAAAATAAATTAATAGCCTGATCCGATGATTTTAAGAATCATGCAGATATTATGTAATGTGGGATCCATAATACTCTCTTTTAATACATTAAAATGACGAATAACGGTAAATCAACGCGATTATTACAACACTATATCGGTGAACCGGGTAAATATGTAAACAGCACTTCTGTCATAATATTGCTTATGGTTTTAATGAAACTTTTAATACCATTATTTATCAATCATGATTTCGGATTCCAGAGAGATGAATTATTGTATATGGCGCAGGGGAATCATTTGAGTTGGGGTTTCATAGCTGTGCCGCCATTTACAGCATTTATAGCCAAAGTTACGAAGATTTTATTCGGATATGGACTTTATTCAACACGTTTCTTTCCGGCTCTATCAGGAGCTTTCTCTTTATGGCTTACTACGTTGATTGCTAAAGAAATGGGAGGAAATTCATTTGCCAGGATATTGTCGGGTGTCAGTTATCTATTTGCGCTTGCTTATATACGGATGAATCTTCTTTTTCAACCTGTTACATTTAATGTCTTTTTCTTTGTTTTGGGAGCCTATTTGTTCATTCGAGTACTTAAAACAAATGAACCTAAATATTGGATTTGGCTTGGTATTACAATAGGTATAGGGTTGTTGAATAAATATACTATGTTGCTTTTCGGATTTGGAATAACAGCCGGTTTATTACTAACCGGTTACCGGACCTATTTTCTTACAAAATGGTCATGGATTTCAGCTGCCATAGCAATCATCCTTTTTTTGCCGAATCTTATCTGGCAACAGCTGCATCAATGGCCCTTTTTCCAACAGATGCAGATCTTAAATCAATACCAGTTCGTTCATGTTCATACTCTGAGCTTTCTGATAATGCAAGTCCTGCAAACGTTATTTGTCACCCCGGTCTGGATTATTGGTTTGTGTTTTCTTTTTACAAAACAAGGAAAAAAATATCGGCCAATTGGGTGGGCGTATCTTACAATTCTCATGGTTTTGTTGATCGAGCAGGGAAAAGCCTATTATCTCGCGGCCTCTTATCCCATGTTGATTGCAGCGGGTTCCGTTATGATAGAACAGTTTATTGACCGGAAATCGTGGGTTTTTCTGAAGAAATTATCAATAGGTTTAATCATTAGCTGCACTTTGATTTACATACCTGTTGGCATCCCTGTCTTTTCGGTTCCGGGGATGATTCGTTATTTCAAATTTGGTTCGAAATATCTATATATGAAATCCGCTTTGCGCTGGGAGACGGGTAAATATCACAGCCTGCCACAGGATTATGCGGATATGCTGGGATGGGAAAAAATGGCCTCCATAACAGCCGATATATATCATTCCCTGCCCAAATCCGAGCAAAAGGAATGCGCTGTTTTTGCTAATAATTACGGTGAGGCCAGTGCCATTAATTATTATAGTTCATATTTCCATATCCCCCAGGCGATCAGCAGTAATAGCAGTTATTGGTATGGGGTTATCATAACAATACCGGCCGGGTAATGATTATCATCGGTTCAAATGAAAAAGATATCTCCATTTTTTATAAAGAT
>DATFMH010000071.1:0-10450 GCA_035267045.1 Balneolales bacterium | reverse complement strand
ACATCTTTATTCTTCTCCAGTACATTTACAGCATCTTCCAAAAATGCCGGTGCCAGTTCATCATCGTGAGCGGCCCATTTGAAATATTTCCCTCTCGATAATCTAAAAACGATGTTATAGTTTCTTGCAGCACCAATATTTTTACTATTCCTGTGATAGCGAACACGATTATCCCTACCGACAAACATCTTACATATTTCCTGGGTTTTGTCAGTTGATGCATTATCTGATATAATCAGTTCAAAATCTTTATAAGTTTGTGCCAGAATAGATGAAATAGCTCTCTCAATATAGTTTTCACCGTTATATACCGGCATACCTATGCTTACCCGAGGTCTACTCAATAAACTCAACTCTTCCTCTCTATTAATAATTTACTCTCAAAAGGGTTATGCTAATTGTTTATACACTCAATCACGCCAGGTTTTCCAGGGAGCATTACCGTCCCCCCAAATATTTTCAAGAATATATTTCTCTCTCAGTGTATCCATACACTGCCAAAAATCATTATGCTTATAAGCCATTAACTGACCATCTTTGGCCAGTTGCTCCATAGGCTCTTTTTCCCATTGTGTTTCATCGCTCTCTATATAATCAAAAACTTCTGGTTCCAGGACGAAAAAAGCACCATTGATCCACCCTTCACCTATTTGTGGTTTTTCTGTAAATTGCGAAATCTGGCTTCCATTAAACTTCATGTACCCGTAACGTGCAGGTGGCCTGACAGCTGTAAGTGTTGCCAGTTTACCATGCGCCCGATGGAAGGCTAATAATTTATCGAGATTGACATTCGACACTCCATCGCCCCACGTCAACATAAAAGTTTCGTTATTTACGTAAGGCTTCAATTTCTTAATACGGCCACCTGTCATCGTATCCAATCCGGTGTCGACGAGATCTACCATCCACTCAGGATTGGCTTGTCCATGTAACCTCACATCACCATTTTTCATATTAATGGTAAGGTTACTGTTCAGGGCGCTGTAGTCTGTCATGTATTTCTTTATATAAAAGCCTTTGTAACCCAGAGCAATGACAAATTCTTTGTACCCATAGTGATAGTAATGCATCATTATATGCCATAATATGGGCTTCCCCCCAATCTCAACCATTGGCTTGGGCCGCACTTCTGTTTCTTCCGCCAATCGTGATCCCTTGCCACCTGCCAGTATAGCTACTTTCATTGGAAGCACCCCTCCTGTTATATTCATTACCCACGCTAATTAATAAATCTATTTTTTAAGTAATTAATTTTACAAGGGTTTACAAGTGAAAATTATTTAATTTTAAAAAATTTCAGAAAACTAAGATTTGGTATAAATACCTTGAAGAGAAGAATTTAATTGTAAAAACATGCTATTTATATGATAAGGAAATCCTCCTGAGAGTGGCTTTTTATATAAATATTATAACATACATTCAAGGCAGGAGAAAACGGAACATCCGCACAACCTTTCTTGTTACATGAGATAAGAGTAATTGTGTCTGTAAAAATTAAATTTTTTAGGAGGAATTATATGGCTATTAGAACTGCTAGTGCTAAGTGGACCGGCAATCTGCAAGATGGTAATGGAACTATGAAATTGGGCAGCGGAGCCTATGAAGGAAATTATTCATTTGATTCCCGTTTCGGCGAAGGGAAAGGTTCTAACCCAGAAGAACTGATTGGCGCGGCCCACGCAGGTTGTTTCTCCATGGCTCTTTCGGCTGAATTAAGTAAAGCGGGACATGAACCACAAAATATTAGTACAGATGCCAAAGTTAGTCTTCTTAAAGGTGATGATGGCTTTGAAATTAAAAAAATTCAACTTACTACAGTTGCCAATGTTCCGGGAATATCAAATGATGAATTCCAAAAAATAGCGGAAGGAGCCAAAAATGGGTGCCCTGTTTCGAAGGCCCTGAAAGCTGTGGAAATTAAATTGAACGCTTCGCTCGCATAGTAAACATTAGTTTTAAATACCGGCTTTACATATATCGCGTCTGACGGATACTAAAATAAGATTGAAATAGGTAGCTTATTAAACGTTATTGTGCTTCCGGAATTTGCATTATCGTTTTTTCACCTCGTTCTTAAAGGAAATCCTGTTAATAACGGATGACATTTATTAAATAATTATCATATATGGTCCGGAAGCTTCTATTTACGATTATAATCTGTGCCGTGATTGGTCTCATAATACCCTATTTGGTATCAGCTCAATCTATATATGAATCATGGTTTCCGTCTCATTCTATTACACTTGAGTCATTTACCCCTAATTTCAATAATGAACCGCACCATATTAAAGGTTCAACAACTTTTTTTAACCTGAGCTGGCCTATCAATAACCGGGTACGATTTGTCAGTGACATGCCCTTTTTGTATATGAGACATACCCATCAGGATAGCCTCCGTTCATCAGCTTCCGGATGGACTTACGGAAATCCTTATATTGGTTTGGAAATCAGGAAGCCCTTAAGCTTATTCTATTTTGAAGCGGGTATTCGCCTGCCACTTGAACCCCACGCTTTAACCGGCTCCACTCTTGTACCTCATTATTCCGATCTTTCACGATGGTCATCGCTGAATTACCGCACAGGTTCCTTACAGGCGCTGATCAATTTCCATTATGAAAATGTTAGTGGTTGGGCAATACGCCTGATAGGCGGGCCGCAATTGGCACTGGTTAACAATATGCAAAAGGCACGTTTATTTTTTAAATATAGCGGTGAACTCCGGCTCAAAATATATCCACTTACATTAGGTAGCGGTATTGAAGGCCTTTTTAATATATCCCATTCTCCCAAACCGGAAAATCTCATAAATTATTATATAGAATCGTCATTCCGGATGGGCTCAGTAGAGCCGGGAGCCGTTATCAGTTTCCCGTATGACACCGTGACAAAAGAAATAATCCATTATGTTGTTGGCATACGCATGCGAATTTTTTTGGAGTACCTGTAACTAATTTAATAATGGCTGCGTATATAACATTGAAGTTGATGTTTGCAGGTAAATGACATAGATTTATTTAATCATTATTATTCATTGAAAATCAACATTTTATGGGTGGATTAATTGCATTTGTGATAATAGGAATCATCTCTGGTTGGCTGGCAGGAAAGCTGACCAAAGGTAAAGGATTCGGACTGGCAGGCGATTTGGTTGTCGGTGTAATCGGTGCACTGTTAGGCGGATTCATTTTCAGTATTTTTGGTTTCCATGCCTTCAGTATTATAGGTAAGATCATTACATCTGTGGTAGGTGCCGTTATCTTCCTGTATATTATACGACAGTTTAAGTAAGTACTTTTAAATTTATATCAACAAACCGAGAATTTTATGGGCTGTTTATTAGTGCTCATCGGACTGTTCACTCCACGCTTAGTCTTAGCACTGTTATGGCTTGCTTCAGACTGGTTCTCAGGAATTTTTCATGGGGCCCTCATTCCTATCCTCGGCTTTATATTTCTCCCTTATACGTTATTATGGTATACGGTGGTTATAAACTGGTTTAATGGCGTATGGGGATTCTGGCAGGTCGTTATTCTCATCCTGGCCATATTAACCGACCTCTCGGCTAACGGCGGATCTGCCCGGAAAGGCCATAAATATTACCGACGCTGAACGTACCGGTAAATCTCATACTTTTCGTATCGGCCGGTCGTTTTTAAATTTCCAGCTAACTATTCGTATCTTTAGGACATGAATAATACAACATCCGATACGCAACAAATCAACATAAAATCTCTCACAAAAGAAGAACTTGATGAATTTTGCTCTGAATTAGGATTAAAACGATTCCGTTCAGATCAAATCGTGCAATGGTTATATCAAAAAGGTGCGAAGTCATTCGATGAGATGACCAACCTTTCCCTTGATCTGCGTGAGAACCTCAAGAATGTTGCCACCCTGCAATCACTCACTCTGGCTAATGCCCAGATAGCAAAAGACGGGACAGTAAAATATTTATTTAAACTACACGATGGCCATCATATCGAATCGGTATTAATTCCGGAATTGCATCACGATGGAACAGCGGATCGTTTAACTGTATGCGTCTCATCACAAGTCGGTTGCGTTTTCGGATGTTCGTTTTGCGCCACCGGTAAAATGGGCTTCTTCAGGAATCTGACGCCCGGTGAAATATTAGACCAGTTACTTTATATTAACGATTACGCGTTAAGTCGATATGGCAAGAAAATTACTAATGTAGTTTATATGGGCATGGGTGAACCGCTAAATAACTATAAATCGGTTATCGGTTCGGCTGAAATTGTTTGTGATCCATTAAGTATCGACCTTTCCCCGCGTAGAGTGACCATATCGACAGTTGGCCTGACAAAGCAGGTTAAAATGCTTGGAAAAGAAGAACAGCCTTATAATTTGGCCATTTCCCTGCATGCCGCCACCGATGAAAAGCGTAACAGGATCATGCCGATCAATCAAACACTGAATCTGAAATCTTTGAAAGAAGCACTTCTTTTTTACCACGAAAATACCGGCAAACAAATAACCTACGAGTATCTCCTTTTTGATGAGTTTAATGATTCGAAGGAAGATGCCAAATATCTTGCAGGAATCGCACAGTGGATACCCAGCAAGGTTAACATCATCATGTATAACGATGTGGCCGGTGTAGCTTTAAAACGGGCCAGGGAAGAACGCCTTAACCGTTTCTTACAGGCATTAACACAGGAAGGTGTTTTGGCAACAGTACGAAGAAGCCGCGGTGATGACATTGACGCCGGATGTGGACAACTGGCTATACGTGAAGGGGCGGAAAAGGGTAAATCTATAGCTGATAAACCGGAAATATTACGAAATGATTGAATGTTGAGGTTATAAAGCATTCAGCAATTAGCGATCGGCCGTAGGCTTTTTAAAAATAATCTTAATCCATCCTGACCATCCGTATTCTAATACTTCAAAGGCACTCTTTCATATTCCGTACTAACCGGCACGGTAATTTGTGGGTAACCCTCTTTTTCTAACCAAATGGTGTACCTAAAGGCACATAAAACAATTCCCGATGGGCTCCATTTGTAGAAGTGGGTCCACCTTATAATGCTTGAAAACGTAAAAGATGGACGCCACCCTGAAGGTGGAGCCCATCGTATCTTGTTGCTACTAACTTTTTTCAGTCTTTATCTGTAAAATCTGCGGATATCTGTGGCTAAATTTTCCATTTCCCGATTTCCGGTTTCCAGTCTCCGGTCTCCGGCTTCCGGTTTCCGGTTCCCGGTCTCTCGTTTCCGGTTTTTTATTTGCGGAAATCTCAGGCCCAAAAAACCCAGAATATGGCATTTTTTAATGAATCAGATGCAATATTCTTCCGAAACGCGGCATCATTCGTTCTTTATCCCAGGAAAAATATACAATAGAGGCCTTACCCAGAATATGATCGTGGGGCACAAACCCCCAATAGCGGCTGTCTTCACTATTATCACGGTTATCCCCCATCATAAAATAATAATTCTGTTTAATCGTGTAGGTATTGGTTTTAATCCCATTTATATAAAACGTATTACCATCTATTCTTACATTATTATGTTCATACCTTGTTATGATGTTTTTGTAAAGATGCCAATCGGAATTCGTAAGCGTTACTTTTTCCCCTTTGAAAGGAATGACAACCGGTGGAAACTGATCCCTGTTTCCATCAATACCATTTGAAAATGAAAATCGCGAATTCTTAAACTCGTCATATGATTTTGGATAGACATCCGGTTCTATACTTTCTATCTCCGGCCACGATTTTAATTTCTGAGCTACAGATTTTGTCATGTTAACTATATAATCACCATCATTTGACATCTGCATGATTTTGGCACCAGCTTCATGAACCCTTGCCGGACTAAGCCTTAAACGTTCACGGACTTTCACGACATATGTTTCTTCCATCGTCGGCATGACCTTGGCTTCCTTATGGTTCACATACAACATTTTATCCCTCACTGCTATCGTATCACCCGGTAACCCCACACATCGTTTGATATAATTGGTTTTCGTCGTTATCGGTCCTTTGTCAATCGGATAATTAAATACCACCACATCATAACGATGGATATTTTCAAAACCGGGTATACGAAACCATGGCAGGTTTAAGCCAGGTATATAAACATTGGTAAAGGGTATCCCGATCGTCATCGGGGTACGGGGGCCATAATCCAATTTATTGACAAGCAGGAAATCACCCACTAAAAGTGATTTTTCCATGGATGGCGTCGGGATACGGAATGCCTCAAAGAAAAATGTCCGTATTATTAATGCAGCGATGCCGGCAAATATAATAGCATCCAGCCATTCACGTGCCCACGACTTGGCTTTGGCATTCATCGCCGCATGGCGATGTTCAGGCTTTTGCCCTTTGTTCCTCCGGGCACGCCTTTCTTTAGCAGATGATGTTTGTTTTGACAATGGTGTAAATTGTGTTTTTAATTAATTGGTATAATTACTTGAATCAGGTTTCATGCCTGGCGGTTGTTTTATCTGATCATGGCTGAATTTACCATTTTTATACTGAACCAGGTACCATTTTTCTCTTTCCGGCGAGTAGAAATAATCCGTGTAAGGTGCAAGTTGCTTGATCTTCATCAGCATCTTGGAAAATGTACGTTTAACTTCCGGCATTAAATCAATATAACGACTGGCCCCAACGTATGTGAGGCCTTTACTGAATGGGCCATCGACGTCCAGGATCATCATAGGAATGCTGTCGTTTACCGTGAACCAATATTCAAATTCGATATACTCGGCAGGCCGAAAATTCTTCTTATGTATCAAATCACCAACTTTCTGGGTTGGCTTACCAAAAACTTTTTGTAACCGGGCCCTGAGCTCTGATGTAGGTATATGGTCGATTGTAGTCTCTTTATAGAGCCCCTGCCCCGTCCATTTTATATTCTTAAACCTTTTTTTAAATGCGGCCCGGCTGGAGTGTGATATTTTTTTTATAACGGGCGTTTTGAATGCCGAGTAATCCTGGGCATTTGCCCTTCCGGCCAAATAGAATGACAAGATGAACGTAATGATGAATAATTTTTTAAGCATAATATATCTCGTTAATCATTTCCCATTGACAACACGGCAAGAAAAGCTTCCTGTGGTATTTCCACATTACCTACCTGTTTCATTCGTTTCTTTCCTTCTTTTTGTTTCTCCAGCAGTTTACGTTTCCGCGAAATATCACCACCGTAACATTTGGCCAGCACATCCTTGCGAAGCGCCCGGACTGTTTCCCTGGAAATAACTTTTTTGCCAATAGCAGCCTGTACGGCCACTTCAAACATCTGTCGGGGTATCAATTCCTTTAGTTTACCACATAGTTTCTTACCCCATTCATAAGCCTTCTCATTATGAACGATAGAAGACAGGGCATCAACGGGGTCACCATTTAATAATATATCCAAACGCACCAAATTACCTTTTCTATGTTCAATAAACTCGTAGTCGAGCGATGCATAACCACGTGTACTACTCTTCAATTTATCATAGAAATCAAACACTATTTCAGCCAACGGCAATTCATATGTGATATCAACACGTTTTGTATCCAAATATTGCGTGTTTTTATATATACCGCGTCGTTCCTGGCAAAGTTGCATTACCGGGCCGATATACTCGGAAGGTGTGATGATCTGTGCCCTGATATAGGGTTCATATACTTCTTCAATCTCACCATTATCAGGCATCTCACTCGGATTATCAACTTCCCCCCTGCTGCCATCACTTTTAACCACGATGAACTGAACGTTAGGAACAGTTGTAATGATATCCATATCGAATTCGCGATCGAGGCGTTCCTGAACAATCTCCATATGAAGCATCCCCAGGAAACCTGCACGAAATCCGAAGCCAAGGGCGACTGACGTTTCGGGCTGAAACTGCAGGGCGGCATCATTTAACTGAAGCTTCTCAAGTGCAGCACGCAAACTTTCAAAATCATCGGCATTTGTGGGATAGATACCGGAAAAAACCATGGGCTTCACAACCTTAAAACCGGGAATGGGTTCTTTGGCCGCATTTTTTACAGTCGTGACAGTATCACCAACTTTCGTATCCTGAATAGATTTTACGCTACCAATCAGGTACCCCACATCACCTGCTGATAATTCCTTTGTCTCGGTTTTTTTCAGCCGTAAATAGCCAATCTCTTCAGCTTCATATTCTTTATCTGTTGCCATAAAACGAATAGGTTCCCCCTTCCTGAGGGTACCATCCATTATACGGATATAAACAATAGATCCCCGGTATGTATCAAACACCGAATCAAATATTAACGCACGTAATGGTTTATCAGAATCACCTTTAGGAGAAGGAATTCGTTGCACTATGGCTTCAAGCACTTCATCAACGCCAAAACCGGTTTTCGCTGAAACTTCCAATATTTCTTCGCGTGTACAGCCTATTAAATCGATAATCTGTTGGGCAACATCATCCACATCGGCTCCGGGAAGATCCACTTTATTAAGAATGGGTATTATTTCCAGGTTTTGATCGATGGCCTGATAGAGATTCGAGATCGTTTGGGCTTCAACCCCTTGAGAGGCATCCACAACAAGCAATGCTCCTTCACAGGCTTTGAGAGCACGGGAAACTTCATACGCAAAATCAACGTGCCCCGGTGTGTCTATTAAATTGAATTCAAAATGTTTTCCGTCACGAGCAACATAATCCATTTTTATGGCATGACTTTTTATAGTTATCCCACGCTCGCGTTCCAAATCCATATCATCCAGGATTTGTGCCTGCATCTCACGCTCCGTTATAGCTCCGGTACGTTCCAATAATCGATCAGCCAGGGTAGATTTACCATGGTCGATGTGCGCAATAATGCAAAAATTTCTGATATTCTTCATGAAACTGTTAAGGTGATTTGTCTAAAGCTTACTAAAATAATAAGAATCAGATTAATAATTAATAATTGACGCTTATTAATAAATAATAACTGTGATAATTATAGCTGGCCGGTTTCAGATTGGAGTACGAGATTCAATGGTCGTTTCTTCTGAGTTACCCGCTTAAGTAACGGCTAATAATAGCTTAATTTTAGCTTTTTTAAAAATCCACAGCCGGTATTACAATTACGAATCAAATAACTAAATTATTACTATTAACTTATTAATTATTAGGAACATGAAGCATCTCCACATGCAACCGGAATAATTTACCCTCTTTCGATTTATACGTATACAATTCTTGCAGCATTTTGAAAATTTCATCATTCCCACCGGTTACGGTTGTAGATAATTCATGAACTTCCGGTTTAACATTGTATTGAGTAATCAACTTAAGAACGTCTTCGACTTCTTTAATTGTATCATTCTCACCGAAAGGCAAGTAGGCGATTTGGCACGTCATAATTATCCTTAGTTTAATCAATTAATTTCCGGAAAGATACATAAAACCTTCCACAGCTCTAATTTTCTTCCTGCCCATTCATTTAACAGCCTCTTATCTGGTTTAAGCCGTAATGGAATTAGGGGTACCCCTGCTATGTTTGTGTATGTTTACTGAAAGGTTGAAATAAAGACCAGTTAATCAAACATATTTAACTCTCTCTCATTACATGTTTTGAATCATCAGGATATTCAGATTCTAATAAATCATGAATACTCACTCAATTCATTTTTAAAACTATTAACTAAAAAAAGAGAATTATCATGACATTAATGAAAAAATTATATCAACCAATATTTGCAATATTCATTTTATTCGGGATGCTATCATTACAGGCTTGCAATAAAAGCAACAGTAGCGGAAAAGCATCAGTACAAGTTCATATGACTGACAGCCCCGCTAATTTTGATGCTTTAATTGTTAATATCACTCGTATAGAGGCACACACAAGCGGTGCCAGTGAGAATGATGGATGGCATGTAATCAGTGACAAGCCTATTCAGGTTAATATCATGAATCTCACTAATGGTAAAACTCAGTTATTGGGAAGTAACCAGTTAAAAGCAGATAATTACGATGAAATTCGGCTGGTTCTTGGTACTGGTAATAAAGTTATTATCGGTGGACAGGAAAGTACTTTAACGGTACCGAGCGGTATGCAGAGTGGAATTAAAATAAAAACCAACATGAATTTGAGTGCAGGACAAACATTTAACCTTCTACTCGATTTTAATGCTTCATCATCTGTCACGCTGACCGGAACTCTTAATTATGTATTAAAACCGGTTATTAATGTTGTTAACTATAATGAAGAAGGAAATATAAAAGGTACCATACTTCCTGTTAAAGCACAGGCTGCATTGATTGCTTCAAGTTCACAGGACACTTCAGCTACTTACGCAGATACGACTTCAGGCAAATTTAAAATAGTTGGACTTAAAGCCGGTAAATATAATGTTCATGTTTATTCTAATTCCAGTGCTTACAATGACACTACCTTAACCGGTGTGGATGTAAATGCCAACTCAGATACGGATTTAGGTTCTATAACATTATCAACCAAGGA
>DATFMH010000070.1:0-25519 GCA_035267045.1 Balneolales bacterium | reverse complement strand
TTACTCGTTGTCAGACTTACCGCATAGGCTTCGATTTCATCAGGAAATCCAGATCATGCAGGGGGACCGGCCCGCCGTGATACAGGAATGGCTCTCCAAATTCAACACCTATCTGATGACCGTAATGACGGGCACGTGCTTCGATATTTTTAAAAAACTTTTTGCCCGAAATGTATGTTTTTGGCCCATTATCCGATTCCGGTACGTTAAATTGAGAGGAAAAGGAAAGTATCGCCTTTTCTTTGATATCAATCGTATCACTTATATCGTAAATGAAAGTGGGTTCGAAGGGCCGGTCTTGCATGTAGTGAAGTATATGATAGGGCCGCCATACCTTTTGGGACTCTCCGTTATCAACCGTTTGCACTTTGCGAAGGCCTCCATAAAATAAGGCATCCACAATCAGACGGCTGGAATTACCGTGATCCGGATGCCGGTCTTCAGGGGCACTTATGAAACAGATATCAGGTTGGTATCTGCGAACAGCCGTAATGATAGCCTCACGGTGTTCCGGTGTATTTACGAGGCCGCAATCAGGTAATTTTAAATTTTCCCTAACCTTTAAGCCGATAACGCTTGCCGCTTTTTGGGATTCCCGCATTCGGAGGTCTGGTGTTCCCCGGGTACCCATTTCACCCTGTGTTAAATCCACCACTCCAACCTTGTATCCTTTTTTAACCAGGGAAGCCAGTGTGCCGGAGCAACAAAGTTCAGTATCGTCGGGATGAGCTGCAAGAGCCAATACGTCTAATTTCATGTATCGGAAGATTAGTTTTATTATTTTTATTATCTGGTGAATAAAGGTAACACTTTATCACGTTTATATCCCGTCAGTTATGTACATTAATTGAGGGAATATATTTTCATTAAGAGTTTATTAAAATAAACTGCAACGATTTATCAAAATTTGCGTATAGGCCATTAAAGCCGGAGAACGTTCTTGAAGAATCATAAAAACAGATGGTAGAATATTTACGAAGCATATATGAAGGTATTAAAATCGCCTTCCATTCGATTTGGAATAATAAATTAAGGGCATCCTTAACAACTTTTGGAATTGTCATAGGTATACTCTCCGTGACAACCATGGCTACTGTGATTGACGGGCTAAACCGTGGATTTGAATCGAGTCTGGATATGTTAGGGAAAGATGTATTATATGTTCAGAAATGGCCATGGTCTTTTGGTCCGCACTATAAATGGTGGGAGTATATAAACAGGCCGGAAATAAAACTGGGTTATGTGCCGAAAATTGACAATTTAAGCCGTTATGCTACTCATGTTTCAGCTTCCAGTGGCACACGAGTAAATGTTCACAGAGACGGCAAGGTCGTTAACAGTGTCAATGTCGACGGAACGACAGTCAGTTATACGCAAACATCGAACATTAATATTGGACAGGGACGTTTTTTTACGAATGAGGAAAACCGAAGCGGGCGTATGGTATGTGTTATCGGCTCTGAAATTGCCTCATCATTATTTGAATTCGGTCATCCTTTAGGAAAACAGATTAAGTTTGGCGGTCAAAAGTACACGATTATCGGGGTCCTGGAAAAACAAGGTAAATTCCTGGGCTTGATGAATATGGACGATCGTGTCATAATCCCTATAAATACTTATAAAAAGTTTTTTGGTATAAGGCGAGGGATTCAGATTCAGGTAAAATACCCTAATAAGCAAGCCCTGGCTGCGGGGCAATATGAATTGGAAGGTATTTTGCGGCGCATTCGAAAACAGGATCCGGTAGAAAAAGATAATTTTGCCATAAATAAACTGGATATGTTCCGGCAACAGTATGACGCCATGACGAAAGTTATTTATCTCGTTGGCTTTTTCCTGACAGCATTAGCACTTTTTGTAGGTGGTATCGGTGTAATGAATATAATGTTTGTATCGGTTAGAGAGCGGACGAAGGAAATTGGAATTCGAAAAGCGGTAGGTGCGAAATTTTACCAGATTTTAACACAGTTTTTGATTGAAGCGGTGGTTGTATGTAGTATTGGTGGTATCATAGGTATCTTACTGTCGATGGGAACCTCGGCAATTATCAATCAATATTTCGTTGCCTATCTGGATTGGCGAACCGTTTTCTGGGCGTTTTTTATTTGTGCTTTGACAGGTATTGGCTTTGGATTCCTGCCCGCCTACAGAGCAGCTAAATCCGACCCTATCAGTTCATTACGATACGAATAGTAGTTTTAATTTTGTGATATATGAATATTATTGAAGTTTTTAAAATGGCCTTTAGCTCGTTAAAGGAGAACAAATTGCGTTCTTTCTTAACGATGATAGCTATTGTTGTCGGGGTTTTTGCTGTCATAGGCGCATCCACGGCTGTTTTGGTAATTAAGACATATTTTGATAATACACTGAACGTGATGGGTGGAAATGTGGTGTATGTCTCAACTTATCCCGGTGTGAGGGTTGGAAATGGTGATAAATACAGGAACAGAAAACACATCACTTTTGATACCTTTGAAGAGTTGGAAGGTCGCCTGAGGATATCAAGGGCCATCAGCCCGGTAGAACAGTTTTCGTCATCAAAAGTTGAGTATGAGGATAAATCGACAGAACCCAATGTCGAAATAATGGGCAGTAATGAATATTACCTATCGAATAACGCATATAATTTAGAGAGCGGGCGTAATTTATCGGAAGATGATATACATCATATGAGATCTGTATGTTTAATTGGCCATGATGTACAAACCGATTTGTTTCCAAATCAATATGCAGTAGGTAAATTTTTGCGGGTCGACGGACAAAAGTACCGGGTTATCGGAACTGTAGAAGCCAAGGGATCAACCTTTGGACAATCTCAGGATAATTTTGTGCTTATTCCGTATACAAAGGCTCTTGCTGTTTACGGCGGTTTTAACCGGAATATTAGCATTCAGGTAAAATCTCCCAGTATAACATTAATTCCTGCAACTATAGATGAATTGACCGGTGTAATGCGTACCATCAGGAAAGTACCACCGGGGAAAGAAAATGATTTTGAGATTGAAACCAATAACTCACTTAAGAGTGCTTTTAATAAGTTTACAGGAATCCTTTATCTCTTTGGGATAGTTGTTGGTGGTATATCGCTATTGGGTGCGGGTATCGGCGTTATGAACATTATGCTGGTATCAGTTACGGAGCGAACGAAAGAAATCGGTATCCGCAAATCGGTAGGTGCAAAAAGAAAAGCAATCGTATCTCAGTTTTTACTTGAAGCAATATTTATTTGTCAATTTGGTGGCATTATCGGACTTGTAATAGGGATTATTGGCGGTAACATATTGGCTCTTTATATGGAATCGAGTATGGTATTTCCGTGGTTGGCGACCATACTTGGAATAATAGGCCTGACTTTGATAGGTATTTTATTTGGTGTATTTCCCGCTTTTAAAGCTTCCAAACTGGATCCGGTTGAAAGTCTGCGTTATGAATAATTTCAAACTATCATATGTTACAGGAAATTATTAGTCTATTAGAGAAGAACTTATATTAATATTACGGATAATTTTCAGGATAGTATAAAATGGAAGAATTGCTGAAGCAACTCAATGAAAAAATTGCTGAGCTGACTCGAAAAGGTGAGTTGATACTGCAGGATGAAGAGGTCCAGGAGCGTATTGAAAATGTAAAAAAACAGGCAAAGGATTTAATAAAACGCTATCCGGTTGGAAGTATGGTAACGGGTATTGTCGTCGGTTATCTGCTGGCAAAATTGTTAACAAATGATAGTGATGAGTAATGAGAGACGAAGACCCAAGACAAAAAAAAGAGTCTATTCGCAATATATCCAATGAGATAAAACTTTATGTCGAGAAGCGAATGGAGTTATTAATCCTGGATGTTGGTGAAGAATTTTCGAAATTAGCAGCACGTTCAATATACCAATCTTTGGGTATAGTCATCACTGCTGTAGCCTTTATTCTTGCCCTTTTTTCACTGGCACTTTTTTTAGGTAATTTGCTAAATAACGAGAGCCTGGGTTTCTTACTGACTTCGATTCCCGTATTCATTATTGGGATTTTGTTTCTAATACTCAGGCCGCGAAAATTATTGTATAAAGTAAGTGACCGGATATTTGACATGGTTTTACAATCCTATAATAATATGTCGGATAAAGAAAAACCGAAAGAGTTGCAATCCAGGAATCAGTGATGTATAGTATGACATTAAGTAACATTCATTAATATTAGTAGGAACCTGAAGTGGAGATGGCTGATAATAATCACCCAAAAAAAACAAATTTAGCCCAAATGAAAGAACGGCGTGCCGCTCTGAAGAAAGAACTTGAAGAGTTACAGGTCGAACTGGAAGATTCTCTGGATGATATCAAAGACGATGTCACTTCGAGGATGGAACCTAAATATTGGATTCAACATTATCCACTGCAGTCGTTTGGTGTTTCTTTACTACTTGGTTTCCTTGCCGGTAATGTAGGTGGTAAAAAGAGAGAAAAATTATCCAGGGAGAGCTTACTGAAAGATAGCATGCTTTGGTCGGAGTTAAAAAGGGCACTTACACGTAAAGCTGTACAGAAGATAATTGCCATTATTGATTCCAAAATTGACCTTAATGAAGACGACAATTAATAAAAATGTGTGGTTTTTACGTAATTTGACACTTAGGTATCGACAGTAAGCATTGTATTGGGTATTTTAGGAGCGTAGTAATAAAACATATCTAAAAATTGAAATATTTACTCCTTTTGATTTGTCTAATTAATGTATGAAACCTTTGTTTCAAATTTTCGTTATACCATATCAAATAATAACATCTATAGAATTAATTAATGAGAGTTTACCATGTATAAAGCATTAATAGCCTGTGTGATCGCTTTATTGTTCACTTGTTCAGCCCAGGCACAGGATTCCCTGAAACAGGGGCGTACCATAACCCTTCAGGATGCTATTAATATTGCCTTGAAAAATAATTATCAAGTCAAAATAGCAGATAATAACATATCGAAGGCTTCAATTGATTATTTAAGTGCAAAAGCAGACTTTCTGCCGGATATCAGCGGCAGCATGAGAGGCGGTCAACAAATAGGTCAGCAGTTTAATAATGTTACCATTAGTTTTGAGAATCAGGTTGTTAAAAGTGCAAGTGGTAATTTATCAGCCGGAATCACCGTTTTTAGTGGTTGGCAAAATATTTACAATCTTCACAGAGCCGACAAAAGTATGCTTTCCCAACAGGAGCAAGCTGATCGTACAAAAGAAAATGTCATCTTTAATGCGGCTTCCGCTTATTTACAGGTACTACTGGATAAACAGTTGCTTCAGATTTCTCAGGAAAACCTAAAATCATCTCAGCAACAATTAGATCAGATAAAAGCGCAGGTCCAGGTAGGGGCTAAACCCATTGCTGATCAGTACAATCAAGAGGCTACGGTTGCCAATAATGAATTAACTGTTACCCAGAATCAGAATAAACTAGATAACGATAAACAGTCATTGGTTAGTCAGCTTCAGATAGATCCGATGAAAGATTATAGTTTTGTTACACCTGATGTTGACTCTACAGCTATTAATGTTAATCACTACGATATTAATGCTTTGGTAAGACAGGCTTTGAATAATCGCAGCGATATTAAAAGTCAGCAGTATGCCATTGACGCTGCTTATAACAGCCTGAAAATGAGTGAAAGCGCAATGTATCCCACCGTTACATTTAATGCCCAAATATCCGGATCATATAATGATAAATTCACCGATCCGGCCACTCGTGGTACTGCAAATCCACAGGTAATGCCATTTGGTAGACAGTTTTTTAATAAAAACGTAAATAAATACCTGGGTTTTAATATTCAGATTCCATTATTCAACAAATATAATACCCGTTATAATATTGAATCGAGTAAAATTAATTATAAGAATGCCAAGTTGAATTTAGAAAACACACGTTTACAGGTGATTCAGGAGATACGCCAGGCTTATAGCGATTATTATAATTACGCTCAGCAACTGAAAAGTACGGAAAAAGCTCTGCAGGCAGCGAGGAAAGCCTATGAGACACAACAGGAGCGATATAAGGTCGGAGCTGGTACATTGATTGAGTTAACACAGGCTAATGCACAATTTGTTCAGGCTTCTTCAAATCACGTCCAGGCTCTTTATCGGTTTATATTTCAGGAACAGCTTCTGAATTATTATACAGGTAAGTTAAATCCAAATATGAAGTTTAAAGCTATAAAATTTTAATAAGATTCATTTTGAGTAATCGAAAACTATTATGTCAAAGAAAAAGTCATCAACTCGAAAACTGATCATTATTTTCTCGGTTGTTATTGTTTTACTAATTGTTTTTGTCATTGTAGGCAAAAAAGCAGGTTGGATCGGCAGTACTGAGAAAGTTTATGAAGTCGAAACGGCCAAAGCTAAACTGAAAACTATAACACAGGTTGTTTCGGCTTCGGGGAAAATACAACCTGAAGTGGAAGTCAAGCTGAGCCCCGATGTATCCGGAGAGATCGTAGATCTTCCGGTTAAAGAAGGCCAATATGTAAAAAAGGGGGAATTGTTACTTCGTATTAAACCGGATATATATCAGGCCAGTATTGATCAGTTACAAGCCAATTTACTGGAACAAAAAGCACGTCTTCAGCAGAATAAAGCTCAGATGTTAAAGGCGAAAACCAGCTATTTGCAGCAGAAACAGTTATATGCTAAGGGCGTTGTTTCCCAAATGGACTATGTCTCTGCAAAGACAACCTATGAATCAGCACAGGCCAGTTATAAAGCGAGTCAATACCAGGTGGAAAATGCGAAAGCACAACTGCATAAAGCCAAAGAGCAGTTACAACAGACGATTATTAATTCTCCTATGAATGGTACGATTAGCAAACTGGAGGTGGAAAAAGGTGAACGTGTTGTTGGTAGTGTGCAAATGGCAGGTACCGAGTTGATGCGAATAGCACATATGAATCAAATGGAAGTGGATGTCAAGGTAAATGAAAATGATATTGTCAACGTTTCCAAAAACGATACGGCTGTTATTAATGTTGATGCCTATCCAAATAAAACATTCAAAGGTATTGTGACTCAGATTGCGAATTCTGCTACAGTAACCGGTCAGGGTACAACTGAGCAGGTGACCGACTACGAAGTAAAGATCCGTGTTTTGAGTCCGCATAATCAGGATTACTCGGAAACCGGTAAAATGATCAAGAAAACCGGCGATCACGAATTGAATAATCAGAAAAAACTGGCCGATTTAAAACCAGGCATGTCAGCAACTGTGGATATTCAGACAAAAACGGTTCATGATGCTGTTGCCGTACCAATTCAGGCTGTTACTGTTCGTGACTACAGTAAGCTGGGTAATAAAAAGAATAAGGAAAAAGGCAAAAAGAGCAGTGGTGCTCTTGCAGCTAATGCGGCTGATGTAAAAGATACTTCGGCAGTGAAAGATACGACCGGTAATTCAGGTGATTTGTTAATTCCAAAAGAGGACCTGCGAAAAGTTGTTTTTAAAGTAGTTGATGGTAAAGCTAAGATGGTTGAGGTTAAAACCGGCATCAGCGATGAAACACATATGCAGATCAACTCAGGTGTCAATCCTGGTGATCAAATAGTTATCGGAAGTTATCGTATACTTTCCAAGGAACTTTCTGACGGTGATCCCGTAAAAGTAAATAATAAGAAATTTGAAACGCTGGCTAAGGAATAATTTTTAAACGGGTATAAAAATATGGAAAACAGACCAATTATTGAGATCAAGGATCTACGAAAAGTTTATATAATGGGCAGTCAGGAAGTTCATGCTTTGCGTGGTTTAAATCTTTCTATCCATAATAACGAATATGTGGCTGTAATGGGCCCGTCCGGTTCCGGGAAATCGACACTTATGAACATGATTGGTTGCCTGGATACACCGACGTCTGGTGAATATATCCTGAATGGACGAAATGTAAGTGAATTGACAGATGATGATTTGGCTGAAGTTCGTAATCAGGAAATAGGTTTCGTATTCCAGACATTTAACCTGTTACCGAGAGCAAATATCCTTGCCAATGTTGAATTACCATTAATATATGCCGGAATGAAATCGCATGAGCGTAAAGAAAAAGCTCAAGAAGCTTTGGAAAAAGTAGGACTCGGAGACCGTTTAACACATAAACCTAATGAACTTTCCGGTGGACAGCGCCAGAGAGTGGCTGTAGCAAGGGCATTAGTGAATAATCCGTCAATATTACTTGCCGATGAGCCTACCGGTAATCTTGATTCGAAAACAGGCGAAGAAATTTTGCGTCTTTTTGAAGATTTATATGATTTGGGTAATACTATCATTGTTGTCACCCACGAGGAAGATATTGCAGAACATTCACGCAGAATAATCAGACTGAGAGATGGTCTACTCGAAAGCGATGAAAAAGTGGAAAATCCGGTTTTAGCTGCAATGTCAGCAGAAATATAACCGGTATAGTCCTGTTTTAATAAAATCCACAAAGTGCAAATAATGCGAATTCCTGATAATGGGATTCGCATTTATTTTTTTAACCGTAAATATTATTTCAATAATAAAACTTTTACAGTCGTAAAATATTCTAATCTTTTAAAAATGAGAGTATATAATATACTTTTTGTAATAAGTGAAAATAGTAATTGTAAAAACAGTTGATTACTTTTGTGCCTTACAATCGCTAGTCGCTTGTTTATCAATGCAAGAATAACATTAACTGTAAAATGTTTATTTTAGGCTAAAATTAAATTCTAAAGTTTATCATTAAAATCTTTTGAATACTCAACACTCTGATTATCAACCGAATACCCGTTTTTCGTTCTTCCCGCCGGCGATAAAACATTTACTAATACTTAATATATTAGTTTTTGTTGCTCTGAATACACCGGTTATTAGCCTTTTTGTATTCAATTACGGAGCCTTATGGCCATTACAAACCGGAAATTTTTATCCATGGGAACTGATCACATATATGTTCCTTCATGCCGGGCTTGCTCACATTTTTTTCAACTTATTTGCATTGTGGTTATTTGGCCAGGGTATTGAAAATTTGTGGGGTACTAAACGTTTTGTCATATTTTATTTTATCTGTGGTGTTGGCGCAGCTCTTATTCAGCTTGCTGTCAGTTTATTCGTAGCCGGACAAAATGCACCCGTTATTGGAGCGTCAGGTGCAATTTTTGGAATTTTATTGGCATTCGGAATGATGTTTCCCGAACAATATATCTATTTAATTATCCCACCTATTCCAATAAAGGCAAAATATTTCGTAATCATATACGGAGGAATTGAACTATTCAGTGGAGTAACGGCCTCAGAGCCCGGTATTGCCCATTTTGCTCATTTAGGCGGTATGTTATTCGGTTATATAATGATTAAATACTGGCGATATAAGGGTGAACTCTATTGACGTATTCTGTCAAACACCACTATTTTAAAAGTAAGCAGGAGTCAATTGTTTTTTATGATATACAGAACATAAGAAGCCTGATTGTGATAAAGATATTGGGTTATTAAATATTTTCGTTTTATAAGTGTTCTGTATCGGCCAATTGGGAGTCTGTTATAATATCCAAGTAGAAAATTCATTATACTTTTAATATAAACGAAGCTTTATCGGTTTATAAATGATATATAATATTAAGAATGTTAATTTATAACATATTGCGGTTTCTGTTTGAAATCCTTTCTAAGTATAGTAAAAGTAGTATCTTGTAATTATGTATAATGAAACTTATGGTAGTGCTTTTAAGCGTATTTATAGGAATTGGCCGGTTGCGTTACGCACCATAATTACCATAAATGTTGTTGTTTTTCTAATCCAGGTATTGGGAGGACGATCTTTAGAGAATAATTATATCGTCCCATATCTGGGATTCCTGACCAACTGGAAAGTGGCGCTTTTTCAACCGTGGAGGGTTGTAACGTATATGTTCCTCCATGCCACGATATGGCATATACTTTTTAATATGCTCTGGTTATGGTGGATGGGGCGTGCTGTAGAGGAAACACTTGGGCCACGGTTATTTATTGTTATATATTTTGGTTCGGGTATTGGTGGTGCCATTTTAGATGTTCTGCTTAGCCCGATCATAGGGACTTCACTTGTTATAGGTGCCTCGGGTGCCGTATTTGGTATTATGGTCGCTTTTGCCGTTCTGTTTCCCAGAATGCCGATTCATCTAATTCTATTACCACCCATCGAAGCCCGTTATGTAGTTGCAGGATTAATTGCTATTGAAGTATTGTTTTTAGGATCGGCTGATCATGTGGCAAGGGTTGTTCACCTTGGCGGCGCTTTATGTGGATATTTGATACTAAAATCGTATTACAAAGGTTATGACTATACATTGTTATTTTCGGCTTTTGAAGGTTTATGGTATAAAATAAAGAGTACTAAAATTCATAAGCCTAAAAATAATGACATGAAATCTGTAACCGATGCTGAAATTATAGACGAAAAAGATCAGAGTGAATTAGATCGTATTTTGGAAAAGATTTCAAAAACGGGTTACGAAGGGTTAACAGACGAAGAGAAAAGAATTTTATTTGAACTAAGCAAGCGCAATTAACGTTTTAAGAACAAACCAGATTTTTCAACCGCACATCTTTATATTATCTCAAGATATAATTGAAATCCATTTTTTTATATGAATATTACGAGAAGAAAAACTCTACAGGTTAAGGTCGGTAATGTATTGGTAGGAGGCGGTGCTCCCGTTGTTATTCAATCTATGACTAACACAGATACGGCGGATGTCGATGAAACGGTAGAGCAAATAATTGAACTCCATGATGCAGGATCGGAACTGGTACGTATTACTGTGAATAACAAGGAAGCTGCACAGGCTGTCCCGTTTATTATCGATAAACTGAATAAAAAGAATGTTGATGTTCCTGTTATTGGTGATTTTCATTATAACGGTCACACATTATTAACCCGTTATCCAGAATGTGCCAAAGCATTGGCAAAATATCGAATTAATCCCGGAAATACGGGCGTGCGGTCAAGAGACCAAAATTTTGCAACCATAGTCGAACAGGCGATTAAATGGGATAAACCGGTTCGTATTGGTGTCAACTGGGGATCTCTGGATCAACAATTGTTGGCAGAAAAAATGGATGAAAATAATGAACTCGCTGAACCAAGATCATCCAAAGAAGTGATGATCGATACCATGGTTGAGAGTGCTTTGCGTTCAACCCGGTTGGCAGAAGAAGTGGGACTGGCTTCTAATAAGATTATAGTCAGTTGTAAAATATCAGGGGTCCAGGATTTGATAACAGTATATCGAAAACTTGCTGATCAGTGTGAATACCCGTTACATCTTGGTCTTACAGAAGCAGGTATGGGAGCCAAAGGAATAGTAGCAACTTCTGCAGCCTTAGCCGTACTTCTACAAGAAGGTATAGGAGATACTATTCGTGCATCGCTTACTCCTAAACCGGGGGGAGATCGTGCAGAAGAAGTGAGAGTATCTCAGCAAATATTACAATCTTTAGGAATACGTAATTTTTTACCCCAGGTAACGGCATGTCCGGGTTGCGGGAGAACGAAAAGTACCTACTTTCAGGAATTAGCTGATGATATCCAAAATTATATTGTGAATATGATGCCCATATGGCGACAGATTTATCCCGGCGTTCAGGATCTTAAGGTAGCTGTCATGGGTTGTGTTGTTAATGGTCCCGGTGAATCGAAACACGCTAATATTGGAATATCACTTCCGGGAACATTTGAAGAACCCAAAGCACCCGTATATATAGATGGGGAACATCATACCACATTATCCGGCGATCATATAGGTAAGGAATTCAAACAATTGCTTGAAGATTATATTGTATCAAATTACGGCAATGGCCAAAAACAGGATCAGGCCGTATAAATTATTTTTTTATTAATACTATCAGATGTAGGAAAGGTGATCATATCGATTACCTTTTTTGATATTACAGACATCATATATGATATGATTTCACTAACCTAAAACTAAATAGGTTATAAACTTATATAAACTGTAAGGTCATGAAGAAGCTAATTGTAAGTTGTGATAAATGGCAACTTTTAGTATATATATTTTGAAATTTTAAAAAGACACAGGATAAAATTTGTCAGCTACTATATATGATATTGCCAAAGAGGCGGGCGTGAGTATAGCTACGGTATCAAGGGTCTTTAATAACAGTGAAGCCGTTTCCCAAAAGACCCGGGAAAAAATTCTTAATATTGCTGAAAAAAAAGGATATCATCCGAAAGCGTTTGCCCAGGGACTTGCCAGACGTAATTCCAAACTGATTATGGCCATTGTACCTATCATATCCAATTACTTTTTTATGGAGGTATTGGCGGGTATCCAGGATAAATTGGCTGAATTTGATTATGATTTGAATATCTACAATATCAAGTCGAATGTAGCTCTTTCCAAACAAATAGAACATGTGATCCGAAAGGGTATGGGAGATGGATATCTGTTAATATCACTACATCAACAGGAAATTTTTTGGGAAACTTTGAAAAGGTATGAAGTTCCCATCGTTTTAATGGATGAATATTATCATAATTTTGATTCGGTGAGTGTAGATAGTATAGGTGGAGCATATACAGCTACCCAACATTTTATAAAAGCCGGTTGCAAGAGAATAGCCATGATTTCTGCACGCCCTGAAGCCAAACCATCCCATGATCGTATTTTAGGATTTAAAAAAGCACATTTTGATTCTCATATAAATCTGGACGAGTCATTAATTGTAACAGGTGATGATTTGGAAAGAGATGGTTTTACTGTAAAAGCTGGCTACGAAGCTATGATTAAGCTCATTAATATGAAACCACAGCCTGATGCCTGTTTTTGCACATCCGATATACAAGCTTTAGGTGCATTAAAAGCTATGAAAGACCACCAATTTTACCTGCCTCTTATCGGTTTTGATGATTTACAAATATCGGAATACCTTGGGCTTTCAACTATGCATCAACCGATGTACGATATGGGGGTTTTGGCAATAGATAAATTGATGAACCGATTACAAAACCGGAGTTTGCCCGTATCTCATACGATATTTTCTCCGGAATTGATTCTAAGAGAATCGGCAAAAGAGGTAATTGAAAATTAATACCTAAAGATAAAAATGAAACCGGTTACAATTTAATCGTTATATATCGTCCATTTAACCCTGTAAGGTTACACACAAAATTTGCTCATTTTTTATCATTTTTTGTTATTTCTTCGGCTTCCCTTAAGTTTAATTTCATTTTATATAATTCTCCATCGAAATTATAACTTGTGTAAGTTTCTTTATTATAAAGATATATGAACAATATATCTAAGTGTTAACAGATCCCTTCCCATATGAATTTTTTCAATACTTAATCTTCCATAAAAAAAATAACAGGAAACCATAATTTGGGCTTGAAAAGTGTAAGCGCTTTCATTATTATTATATCAGATTAGAGATTTAAGTATAAAAAAGTCAATCAAAATACTTCCTGAAGTGGTTGGGATTGTAGATGTAAGTTATTTAAAAATAACCTATTACAAAATTCATATTATAACATCTATAAGTAAGTAAGTTTTGAGGAAAATATTTTTCATAGCCCTGGCATTATTAACCTTTGTTTCATGTAGTAAGAAATCGCATGACCCTGATATTATTGCATCTATAAATGGCTTGAAAGTTACAAAGAAGGATTTTCGAATTGCATTCAAACGTTATTATTACCAAACCGGCCAATCTATTCCTGTAAATCCGGTTACACGTAAGGCTGTACTTGACGGCCAATTTAATACATACGTTTTATCCACCTATGCAAAAGATAAAGGATGGGCTGCAGATGCAAAAAGTGCTTATCAAAAAAATCTGATTCAGAGAAAAGTTTTGGCCTATGGTTATTTACGACGAATGGTTTTAGATACCGTAAGGGTAACAGATAAAGATACACGTCAACTTTTTTACAGGCTGAATACAAGAGTCAGAGCTTCTCATTTATTTGCAAAGACGAGAGAAGGTATCGATTCCTTGTATGCAGATTTACAACAGGGTGATAACTTCGATTCACTGGCAAAAAGAATCTTCTCAAATAAATATATGGCTACGCATGGTGGGGATGTAGGTACTTTTTCTGCTAATGATATGGATATAGCATTTGAGAATGCCGCTTATAGTTTGAAAGTCGGTCAATATTCTAAGCCGGTTAAGACAGCCAATGGATATAGTATTGTTAGACTGACGGCGAAGTATTCCAAGCCTATCATGACCGAGAATCAATATGATAACATAAAGAACAGTCTTAAAGCTCTGGAGATGAAGAGGAAACGGGAACTCGCAACCAGAAAAAATCTTAGTGATATTATTCATAAGCTTAATATCAATAAGGCTGTCATTCATCAACTCTGGGAAAAGGTTAAGGAACAACGTAATACCTTCAATGAAACAGATTATGAATCCCCTTCTTTGAATTTGTCCATTTCCGGGCTGGAGAATAAAATGATTTCAGATGTTTCTGGTTTTTCATTTTCCGGAAAAGATTTCATACAGGAAGCTTATTACACGCCTCTTGCCGATCGTCAGCGAATAAAACATTTTTATCAATTTGATAATTATGTAAAAGGACTGGTTTTTCGGAGTTATGCGGTTCAAACGTTTAAATCATCGAGGTATGATGATGATCCGGGAGTACAAAAAGCAATCCGTGAAACATTTTATAATTACCTGTCGGACAGAGTCGATCAATCGATACAAAAAAGTATTATTGTTAATCCGGATACGGCAAAAAGATATTACGACAAGAATCCTCAACAGTATGTTTCTCAACTTCAGCTTGATCTGGCGCGTATAGTGGTTCCATCGCTAAATGAAGGAAAATCAGTTATGCGTCAACTGCAAGCGGGAGAAACGTTTGTGGAGCAATTGAGAAATCATACAATAAAGAGTGAAGATTTAATGACCGATGGAGATTTGGGGTATCGGCCATTGGCAAGTTTCGGAACTATGGCCGTGAAACTGAAAGATATGCAAAAAGGGGAGTTGGCAGGCCCATTTAAATATGTGGAAGGGGAATATTACATATTCAAATGCCTGGGACGACGGGAAGGGAAGCATCTGTCGTTTAAAGAGGCAGAACCCGTCGTAGATAAATTAGTCAGGCAGCAAATGTTCAAGCAGAAAAAAGCGGAACTCATTAAGTCCGTTAAAGCTGAACACAGTGCTTATGAGAGTTTAAATAAGTTAAATAACATTAAAATAACGATTTAATAGAGTACATGAAGCGAGCGATACAACATATTTTGTTTTTATTGCTTTTCCTGGCCGGTGCGAGTCCTTTATGGGCGCAATCAGGCAAGATAGTAGGTAAAGTCATAGATGCAGAAACCGGAGAACCCTTACCGGGGGCTAATGTCATTATTGATGGAACAACAATCGGTGCGTCAACAAATGCTAAAGGTGAATATTTAATATTAAACGTACATCCGGGAACGTATGACCTGGTTTGCCGATATATTGGATTTGCTTCTAACAAAGTTGAAGGGGTTGTGGTTCGGACAGACCTGACGACACATCAGGATTTTAAATTAAAAACCGAAACCGTTAAAGGGCAGGAAGTCGTTGTTCAGGCTAAACAACCATTGATTATTAAAGATCAGACAAGCTCCGATTCGCGGGTAAGCAGTTCAGAGATTTCAAAATTGCCGGTTCAGGAATTAAAAGATGTTGTACAGCTTCAAGCCGGTGTCAATGTCGATAACTCCGGTGCCATTCACATTCGTGGTGGCCGCAGTTCGGAAGTATCATATGTCGTTGATGGTATACCCGTAACTGATAATTATGATCACAGCCAGGGGTTACGTGTTGAAAATAATTCTGTACAGGAGCTACAGGTAATTTCCGGTACCTTTAATGCTGAATATGGCCAGGCCATGTCCGGTATTATCAATATCGTCACAAAAGCCGGTAGTAATAAATTTCATGCAAATGCTAAAGGGTATGGTGGCGGTTACCTGACGGGTCTTGGATCTATTTATGATGGTATTCCTGCTATTCCCCAAAATTACCGGCCTGATGGTCAATATGATTATACTGCTAGCGTATCCGGCCCCATCATCAAAGATAAAATAACTTTCTTTGCTACCGGACGTCGTTTCCATAATGATGGATGGCTTTATGGCCGAAATGCCTATTCTCCACATGGCCCATATCAGGATACTCTGAAAGCGGGCGCCGATCTAAGTTCATACAGGACTAATTATAACGAGAAAGTAGATGTTTCGAAACCCTGGTATACACTTACTCCTGATACTATCAGAGGTCAGGCATATAACATTTTGCGAGACAGTGGCCGAAGGGATAGTTCGTTGGTATCGATGAATCCTTATGACAGTTATAGTTTTCAGGGAAATATGCAGTTTAATGTTTCCAAACATCTGAGATTTAATTTGATACCTGCTTATGGCCATGAGGAAGGGCAAAATTATAATCATCAGCATAGTTTGGTAGCAACTGGTATTCCCACATATTATAAAGAGAATTATGCGATCAATTTGAAAACGACTGTTACACCAAGTGACAGGACATATATAACTTTAAACACGGCCATAAAAAGCAATCGTTATAAAAGTTATGAATTCGCTAATCCATTTGATCCCAGATACTTCAATTATGATGATATTACAAAATATGGTGGCAGGGCAAATGGAGGTCAATATATATTCGACCAACTGGGAACCAATAACAACCGATTTAAGAGATCAACTTCCTCACTGATTATAAAGGGAGAAGTAACAAGCCAGATCAATGAACATCATCTTGTAAAAGTAGGTGCCCAGTTACAGGCTGATCTGGTTAAATATGAAAATATAGATATGCAGCCACTAAGTCCGTCTGAAGGAATAACATTACCGGATTCTATCCCACAGGAACGACGGCGGATGATAGAATTGGGTATTCCACCATTAAATACAACAAGTCATAGCAAATTTGAGCAAAAACCTTATAATTTGAGTGCTTTTGCTCAGGATAAAATCGAATATCAGAATTTTATTGTGAATGTAGGATTGCGTTTCGATTATTTTCAGGCTAACGGTCATATACCGGCGGATCCTCAGGATCCTGATATCACAAATCCTATTAAGAAAGAAAATCGTGATAAAACACTGGCTCAACGTGAAAAATATTGGTGGAAACCGACAACGGCCAAATATCAGTTAAGCCCAAGACTGGGAGTGGCATATCCGATATCTGCTAATGGTGTAATACACTTTTCGTACGGTTACTTTTTCCAAATGCCGTCTTATGAGTATCTGTACGCCAATAGCCAGATATTGCTACCTCAAAGTAGTGGAACGTTCGGTATTTTTGGAAATCCCAATTTAAAGCCGGAAAGCACTGTTCAATATGAGTTGGGACTCAAGCAGAAAATATTTAGCGGGACAGCTATTGAAGTAACAGGATATTATAAAGATACCAGAAACTATGTTTCTTCGGGAATTATACAGAGGACTTACAATGAAACCATTGGATACTCAACCTGGATAAACAGGGATTATTCCAATTCCAAAGGACTTACCTTTTCATTGAACCAAAATATATCCCGTCAGTTCAACTTTAATGTCGATTATACCTATTCAGTAGTACGGGGTAGTAATTCGGATCCATCAACAGCATTTTTGCTTGCAACAGCCACCGGTTCGGATAATGGTCAGACGCTTACCAAGTTTATAAGGGTACTAAATTGGGATCGTACAAGTATTCTGAATGCATCAATGTTCTATACGCAGAATAATTGGAGTATCAATCTCTTAGGTAAATATCAAAGTGGAACACCCTATACGCCGTCCACTCCATTTACTGTAAGAAGAGGGCCAACGGCATCCCAACGTAATTTGACAAACACGGCACGATTACCCAACCGATTTGAAATTGATTTGAACGCCGATAAAACAATTAAGCTTGGTAATGGCGCCACGTTCAAAATCTTCGCTTATGTATATAATTTATTGGGTTCCAAATTAGTGAATAATGTTTATTCGGATTCAGGAAGTCCGGAACGACCCTTGATTATACCTGCTGGTATAAGTCCCGGTTACTTAACAGATCCAAGTAACTATGCTGAACCCAGAAGGATCCAAATTGGAGCTCAAATATCATTCTAACATGCAATTCAGGAAGTTAAAATTGAAGAAATTAGTATTATTATTAGTGAGCCTGATGTTTGTGGGTGTATGGGAAGCCCGGGCTCAGAATAAAACATATCAACCCAGCAAAGAGCGATCGTCGTTTCAGGATCGCCGTATGTCCATAATGGATGCGAACCAATTACGGGCGAGTTACTATAATTATGGTCATGCCGGGAAGTCGGCAGGTACTGCAAATGAGTTGCAGTTTGAATATCCCAAAAATACCGGACGTACATACATGTATTTTATGTCCGTGATGATGGGTGCCGAAGTTCAGAATCAGTTGGATTCAACGAAAACTTTTCCAATAGTAGATGCCTCGAATTTCAGGACAAGCCGGACAGGTAAAAGCTGGTCCCTGAATCCCATACTTGGTTATTTTAATCCTGATAGTAAGGAAATGGCCAGAAGTGACAGAGGCCCGGGTTCGCCTATTGGAGATACATGGCCTGCTTATTGGCCCGATAAAAAAGAAAACGGTGGAGACGGCTGGCCCGGGGCATGGGACGGATATTTCGGTAAAAACCAGTTTAATGCAGATCTTGAGTTTTTTTATAAGGCGGGTGACGATCTTTATACAAAATATCTGGATAATTCAACGTCACAGTTTAAACCTGATAAAACAGATGAATCCCGGGGCGGTTTAGGTTTTATCCTGGATACAAGGGTCATGTCATGGACACAAACACTCGTGAATGCCACTCATTTCAATATTTTTGAAATGACTAATACCGGATCCTATAATTATAAAAAGGTCGCATTTGGTTTGTGGATTGCCGACTGGGTTGGTTCGAATGCAAGCAACGACCAACCACAGTTTGATGAATTGCGATCTGTAGCATATCTGACGGATTTGAATCGTGATAATTATGCTCCCTATTTCGACGGACCCATTGGTGAAATGGGATTGAAATTTCTGGAAACACCGGGAAATGCCATTGACGGTATAGACAATGATGGGGACAGTGATACTTTTAATCCCAACGATGCAACATTTTACGATCCCGCTCACACAGATTTATTTACACCGTTGACAAAAAATGATGGGGGCTTTTATTCTCAGGCAGCATTAGTGGATTCAGTAGTTCCGACATTCACAGCCCAGAATTTTCAGGACCGGACACTGAGACCCGGTGATAAAATCGTTTTAATTGGCAAAGATGAGAGTCGGTTTATAACAACTTATCCATCGAATGGAGGTACGTTAACATATGACGGTGTTACATACGGACCTTTTCCACCGGGGGGTGAGACGGTTAATGAAGATATTTTTGATTCGAGCGATCCGAGATCTGTTAATAACAATAATATAAAGGATGATGATTTTGACGGATTGATCGATGAAAATACACCTAATGATCTTGAGAAGAAAACATTGGTGGGCACTACTTTTGAGCCACACCCGGTCCGTTATATCAATTACCTTTATTTTCAGCCGGGTGATACGGTTCAAAGAGGTTTGATTGTCCCGAATCGATTGATTCGACAACGGATGAAATCGGATCCGCAATTTAAATCGCTGGTTCAGGATTATTATGAGGGACGTTTTCAGAATTATCATACCAGTGCGCCTATGATAGACGAAGCACGTAATGATCATTTTGATAATAATGATAACTGGAAAGCATCTAATGATGATGTAGGGATTCAAGGTAATCCGGACACCCCCTCTTTAGGGCAGGGTGACGGGAAACCAACTTCAGGTGCAGGTACTAATTATCCGGGTGAGCCAGATATAGATAAAACCGATGTTCAGGAAACGGATATGATTGGGGTAACAAATGTTACTATTTTCCCGGCAGGAAGTTTACCGATTAACCTGGATGCTACATTATGGCAGCAGTTTATGGTACCGGGTCATTTTGATACAAAATCGACGCCGGGAACAGATTCTGACATTTTTGTATCATCTTCACCATTTCCTTTGACGAAAGGAAACAGTGCTCGTTTCTCGGTAGCTGTTACCGCAGTTCAAACAATGAGTCCCACTGCTGCAGGTGACCGGAAAGCTGATAACGCTAATTTAGCTCAAGCGGTAAAAGCTTATGATGCCAATTATCAGTTCGCTGTAGCTCCGACACCACCTAAGTTGCGTGCTGTAGCAGGAGATGGATATGTGCGATTATATTGGGATACCAGTTCCGAGCAATCATTTGATCGTTATATGGCGAGATTGACCGGTAATGGGTATGACTTTGAAGGATATCGTGTGTATAGAGCTACTGATGCTGCTTTTCAGGATACCAAGACTATTACAGATGCTTATGGAAATACTCAGTTTAATCGTCCTCTTGTCATTTTTGATAAAAAAGACGGTATTGAAGGATTGATGCCGATACCTGTAAACGGAGTTCAGTATAATCTGGGTGATGACAGCGGGTTACAGAGAACTTATGTTGATACAACCGTTACAAATGGTCAGAAATATTATTATGCTGTTACAGCATTTGATCATGGTAATGTAATGGCCGGCATATCACCGTCCGAATCGGCTATTCAGATAAGTAGAAATCCTGATGGAAGTGTCGTATTGGGACAAAGTGTAGTGGAAGTTCGTCCATCACCGTCACAAGCAGGTTATATAACACCTGATAATCCGGCTCCGACATTGGTCAGTGGTTCACCGGGCGGAACCGTAAATGTTCAAATTGTAGATCCTAATGCAGTTGAGGCTGGTAATATTTACAATATTGTTTTTGAAGATACTCTTGTTAAATCCGGTCAGTCAGGTATTCCCGATACGTTAAAGACAAAAGATTTTTCATTTATTAATGTATCAAACGGGAAACAGGATACTTTGATCAGTAAATCCAAGAGTCTGGACGGGCAGGATAATCCAACCGTTCAAGGTCTGCGGGTAACTATTCATAATGAGAATAAACTTGAATTAAATCAGAAATTATCCGGATGGGTTGGGCCAAAAGCTTCGGATGTGCATCCCTATGATTTTGCTCCATATGGTCACACAAAATTAGCCGACTATAATGTTATTATAGGAGATTCCGTAGGATTTGGCCATTCTACGGCTATGAACGTGCCTGTATCTCCCGGAAGCCCAACCAAGATATACGTTCCTGCCGAACCTACTAATTTCCGTGTTTACAATATTTACGATGGTAAGGAAATCAAATACGCCTTCGCTGATTTGGATACGACCAACAATGGGAAAAATAGATTCTCAGCCGGTTTGGTGCCCAATCCATATCTGCCAGACAAGAAGACTCTGAAGACTGACGGGCTCTTTTTAATCGAAGATTACTATGGCCAGGCAGATCAGATTACCTATCAGCTACAATTCCGGCCAGTGGTTCAAAACAATCAGCTTGAATCTATAAATCCACAAGCTGGAGATACATTGAAAATTCGCTTGTCAAAACCATTTTCGCGTAAGGATAAATATGAATTCAAGATAAAACCGGATAACACACCACGTGTATCTGACAGTAAGGCAAAATCTGATCTTGGTAAAGTTAAAGTAGTACCGAATCCTTATGTCGTCTCGAATCCATATGAACCGGCAATCACACCCGCTAATCATCAGCAACAGCATGAGTTACATTTCACCCATATTCCGGTACCATGTACGCTGCGTATTTTTACAATCTCCGGCCAATTGGTACGTGAAATCAATATTGCCAAAGGTAATCCCCGATTATTTGGCGGAACGTATGTTTGGGATATGCTCACGAAAGATCACCTGGAACTTTCTTACGGGGTATACATCTATCATATCGATGCTCCCGGTGTTGGACAGAAAGCCGGTAAATTTGCAGTAATTAAATAGATAGTTAGAAAAGTATTATAAGGAACTATGAAAATATTTAAATATATATCCGTTTTCACATTTGTAAGCTTAATAGCTACAGCTGGTTGGGCTCAAAGTGTGACTAAGGTGGGAACCGATGCAGCCGATTTTCTTAATATACCGGTCGGGGCCCGATCTTCGGGCATGGGGGGAGCTGTGACAGCAACCGTAAATGACCCATCCGCTATGTATTGGAATCCGGCGGGTCTGGCATCGATAAAAAACAATGATGTAATGGTTGAAACGGCTGATTGGTTTGTGGATATCCGTCACAGTTATTTGGGTTTGGTAATGCCTTTGGGAAGTGGTGTTGCAGGTATAAATGTAACCGCTCTCACCATGGGATCAATACAGGAAACAACCTATGACAACCCTGAAGGAACGGGGCGTACATTTAATCCCCATTCTATTGCTGTCGGTCTTAGTTATGCCCAATATCTGCTTAAAAACTTTTCTATAGGTGGAAATGTAAAATACATTTCCGAAACTATAATGCAGGCTAGTGCAAAAGGGATTGCCTTTGATATAGGGACACTGTATACAACTCCATTTGCAGGTATTCGTCTTGGTGTGAGCGTCAGTAATGTGGGATCCAAGATGAGAATGGATGGAGACGCATTAATAGTACCGGTCGATTTAAATAAATCGGCCAATGGTAATTATGTACCGGATGCAAAATTATACACCGATCAATATAATCTCCCATTACGGTTAAAAGTAGGCTTAGCATGGGATGCCATTAACAGTAAGATGTATCGATTTACATTAGATGTGGATGGTAATAGCCCTTCCGATAATGTACAGAGCATCAGTGTGGGCGGGGAGCTTGCTTTTTTGAATAATACGATACTGTTACGTGGTGGTTTACCCGATTTGGGTCAAAGGGACCGTTATATTCAGTATGCAGCAGGTGTCGGTATCAACTATAACCTGACTAAGAGTTCAAAGATCAGCGTAGGTTATTCGCTCGAAAGTTATAAATATCTCAATAACGTAAACAGAATTTCATTACAAATAATGTTTTAGATGAAAAAAGTGCTTGAAAGCACCTCAATAATTAAATACATTGAATTAAATGTAAGCGCTTACTATAAAATATTGAAAACGCTTACAAAATATATTTTGAAATGCTATAAATAAACGGAAAACAACCCGTTCACTTAAACAAAAACCTAAAAGAGGGGTTCGTATGAACAAAGTTACAAGCAGGCTAATGGTATTTCTGTTCCTCATGGTGGGGATTACAGGGATTTCGTGGGCCCAGTCTTCAACATATAATGTCACCTTTAAGGTGAATACAGCGTATGTACCCGATACGTTGCATGCAACCGATGTAGTACAATTACGTGGTCAAATGGTACCGTTGGATTCAACAGTTGACTATGGATCACAAAAGATCAGTTGGGATATCCATTCTACAACTGTTGCCCAAAATGAGGGTGGCGATTATTGGACTGTTACGGTCAAAATGGCCCCGGGTGATACATTGAATTATAAATATTGGACAGGATTTGGCGATACAACCAAAGAAGTAGGAACCGTTAATAACGGTGGCTGGGAAAGTGGTGATAATCATCAGTTCGTATTACCAAGCAGTGCCACTGCAGATAGTACTGTAGCTTTACATTATTATGATTCCGGAAGTGGTAGTACAAGTCCATTTGCACAAAAAACAGATACCGTTGGGATCTACTTTAAAGTAGATATTGGTAATTTGATACAGTTGGGAGAATTTGATCCTAAAACCGATACAGTCGAAGTTCGGGGAAGTGTAAATCCATTGACCTGGGGTAACGACACAGGCGTATATATAGATAGCGCTCAGGTTGCTTCATCCGGTGCTAATATGTTTTATCAGGGTGTTGCATATTTTAATAAGGATACTCTGTTAGCTGCCAAAAATCACATAGACTGGAAATTTTATGTTGGTACAAAAAGCAGAAAAGCAGGATGGGAAGATAAACTTAGTCCAAGTAATCGTAGCATAGATTTTAGTACTGTTGCTGATACTACCATTCACTGGGTCTTCTTTAATGATATAGCACCTGCAACAGGACAAATTGTAAATGCTAATGTTAACTTCAGTGTTAATGTAGGCATCCTTGATGCACTTGGTTATTTCAATTCTGCTATTGATAGTGTTTCATTACGAGGTGGTTTCAATAGCTGGGGTGAAGAAAATATGTCTTCAAGTTCCCTTGGGAACAATGTTTATTTTGCCACTATGCAGATGAACAGAGAAGTCGGTTCAAATGTGAACTTTAAATATTATGTACACTGGAATTATACTCGTTTCGATACTACCAGTTCAAATTTTTTAGAAGGTATTGTTGCCGATAATGGGTGGGAAGAACCTGCTACAACAGGGGGCGCTAACAGACTTTATGCATTTACCGATCAAACACAACAGACAGTAGCCGAAGGCAGCTTTAACGGCATACCGCCTGAAGGTTTAATTACCGCCGCAAATACTGATGGTGGTGCTGCACCTAAGGTTATCTTAAATATTGATATGAATCCTGCTATGGATGCCAGTGTTGCACAGCCATTCAACCCATCCAAGGATTCTGTATATATATCCTTTGAGACAACATTCTTTGGTTTGACTCAGGGTATTACAGTGGGGCAATCAGGTATAACTGATGCTAAGTCAGCCGCATCCATCGAGAAACTTCGCCTGAAAGATCCGGATGGTGACGGCGTTTATACGGATACACTTCAACTTAAAACCCCAACGTTGAATAACTTCGGTTTCACGGTAGGTTATGGCAATGTATTTAACCTTAAAGGTGATCCGATTGTTTGGAATGGTGGTGGTTATGATAGTGGTCGCCGTTATTATCAATTCATGGTACCGAAGAATGTCGGTGGAAAACTACAATGGCCGGCTACCTATACTATGGCTAGTTTGACTTGGTCAGCTGGACAAGATTTGGCTGTTGAGACCCCACCGGATTATCAAAATATTCTGACAGCCATTAGTGATAATGGGCAAGGCAATATGCCAAACAAGTTCAACCTGTCACAGAATTATCCAAATCCATTTAACCCGACAACAAATATCAGTTTTACTCTTCCCAAAACAAGTAATGTTCGACTTACTATTTATAATATGCTTGGACAAAGAGTAGCAACACTGATTAATAGTAAAATGTCGGCAGGATTACATAGTATTTCTTTCGACGCATCTCATTTGGCATCAGGTATGTACATTTACCGATTAAAAGCCGGTAATTTTACAGCTGATAAGAAAATGATTCTTCTCAAATAAGCTGTTAGTCTTCAGACACAGTTGGATACGGGCAGATGATACTGTCCGTATCCTCTTTTTATAAAGATTAATTTAGTAAACATTTCATAGTCACCTGTTGAGGAGAAGTTGTCCGCTACCATTTATGATATAGCCAAAAAAGCGGGGGTAAGCATTGCCACGGTATCGAGAGTTTTCAATAACAATAAAAATGTTTCTGAAAAAACCCGGGAAAAGATACTTGGTATAGCTGACGCAATGGGGTATCATCCAAAAGCATTTGCCCAGGGCCTGGCCAGAAGAAATACCAAAATAATTATGGCTCTGGTTCCC
>DATFMH010000069.1:0-74359 GCA_035267045.1 Balneolales bacterium | reverse complement strand
GCATCCGGACAAATTAACCTGAGTGACGGTTTTACTAAAAATCCAGCCAGTAAAGTGCACACCTCATTAACCAATAACGATTTCTGGTCGCCCCGAGAGGATAACCGCTGGAACGGCATGCTCAAGTTTACCTGGCATATCAAACCGTCGATGAAACTGCAGGCATCATATCAGCGATCCCTTACTATCAATCAGAATACAAGGATGTTGCAGATTACGGGTAATGACGTACAGATTAAGCCTGGTTATCAATTTTTCTTCCAAAATAGTCCGGATAATGCGAATACGTTTGCTCATGAAAGCATCCTATCATATGTAAAATGGACCCACACGCTGAGTTCATCTTCTTTTTATCAGGTCCAGTTCAGCCGGTTATTTACAAGGCTCCGGGCCGATGCCAACGGACGTTACTGGCGTCCCGATTCCGTCGATGGGGAATATGATGCTTCAAGTATCGTAACTCCGCCTGCCACCGAATTTGATACCGGGCAGGATTTCAGGTATGTGTTGCCGGGGCCGGGGTTAGCCAATAACGGCGGACTCGCTCCGCTTTGGCACGATCACTTCGCCGAAGAGCTAACCCTTAAATCTTCCCTGACCAAGTTTTTCAGAGAGAAACAGGATCGCCTGAATATCGGATTCGAAATGAAGTTTCAGGATTATCAGTGGATCGATATAACAAGACCATGGGTCGGTGCTCCCATACAAATTCAACCCGGTGTATTTTCCGAATCGTCACGATTGGGAGAATCATCGGATATCTGGCATGTGAAACCTAAAAGGGGCGCGCTTTATGCCAATGACCAAATACGTTACCGGGGATTGATAGCCAACATCGGTGGTCGCCTTGAATACTGGTATCCGGGTAATTATGTGGATCAGGCCGTAAATAATCCCGATTCTCCCATACCCGGTGCCATTCGTGAAGCGTATAAAAAAAATACTCACAAGTTATTCGGTAACCGCTTCAAAATGTGGTTACTGCCCAAGCTGAGTGTCTCATTTCCGGTACGAGAGAATCAGGTGTTATTCTTTAATTACGGCCATTCGGCAAGAGTGCCTCATCCGAGTTATGTATATGCAGGACTGGATCCCTACTATCAGGACCGCTCCTTTCTGGCAGAACTCGGTAACCCGAATTTGAATCCCGAAGTGGATATCTCATACGAAATAGGCCTCAGAAACCAGATTACATCAAACGATGCATTGAATATTTCGGCTTTTTGGCGGGATAAATATGATTTCATAACTACGCAATCTATCATCATACCGGATGCCACCGGCCGGGAAACACAAAGGGCTTTCAGAATTAACGGGGATTACGCCCGTGTGCGTGGTGTGGATGTAACCTACCTGAAACGATACAGACATTGGTTCCAGGGAAACGTTTCTATATCCTACTCACTGGCCGAAGGACTCAACTCTACTAATGATGAAGCTTTGCAGAATATCCTGGTTGGAGGACAGAACGTCGGGAATAATGTGGAAACACCACTGGCATGGGACCGGCCCTGGGATATCAAAGGGCAATTCATTTTTACGTATGATCGTAAATCCAAACCGTTGTTCGGATTTAAGCCCTTGAACCAAATGAAGTTGTTTTTATCGGGTTACTGGAGAAGCGGTATACGATATACACCGTATGATTTTAAAGGTTATTCAACGAATCCGGTCACGGGTAAAAATGATTGGAAACCTATTTATGAACGGTCGGATAACCCGGCAGACCGCTATAGTAAAGTAGGTACGCCGTGGTTTAATATCGATATGAGTTTACAGAAATGGTTCCGTCTGGATAAAATGAAGTTCACTGCTTTTATGGAAGTTACCAACATGTTCAATGGTAAAAATCCAGCCATTATCAATCCCGTGACAGGTAAAGCATATAGAACGGATTATCCGGCTGATCCTGAAAAATTGAAAGAGCTCAGAAACGACCGTTCCTATGATGTCCCTTCGAATGTGAGAGATCCCAGGTATTTGGATCCGAGGGATAACAGCATACCGTCATATTTGAATCCAGCCAACTTTCTGGCACAACGCCATATCATGTTTGGTTTATCACTGAATTTCTAAATGTTGAAACAGCGAATGTAAATCGCGATGCAAAATAAATGTAGTAAAATTATCATTATGACTTTGGGAGTCCTGCTATTTTGCAGCTATAAGGGACTCCATGCCCAGTCCATAATCCCAAGTTTTGGCGATGCGCGGTCGGGGACGGCAGGATTTCAGTTTATAAAAATTAGTGTGGATCCGCGATCCGCTGCTATGGGAAACTCGGCTACCGCTGATGCCATTGACGGTTCATCACTTTATTGGAACCCGGCTCTGGCCGTACAGGTAAAGAAATCGCAAGTATTCATCAGTCATTCGGCCTATTTCATTGATATTGCGAAGGATTACTTCGGTTACATACAGAAATTTAAATACGTGGCGATTGGCGTATCCCTGCAATATTTGAATTCTGGCGATATCACAGAGACAACAGAATTCCAACCCTATGGTACGGGCCGAAAATTCCGTACGATTCACTACTCGGCAGGCGTGACGTTATCTCAGCGCCTCACAGATTTATTCAGTTATGGATTAACGGTTCATTATCTGGATGAACGGATAGAGGAAGTGGAGTCGAAAACGGGTGCTGTGGATCTGGGCTTTTTCTATCGTGTGGGTGATACCGGATTACGCTTTGCCGTCGGGTTGAACAATTTTGGATTTGATACAAAACCAAAAGGTAAAACGGTTCGGCCTACACTGAATGGTAATGTAACAGAAACCAATTTCAAGAGTGTCTCATTACCGACAACTTTTATCCTGGCTTCCGCGCTCGATGTCATTCGAAATGATAAAATGAGTTTGATGTTCACCGGTCAATTGACGAATCCGAGTGATAATTCGGAGCGTTTCAGCATTGGTGCCGAATATGGATTCCTTAATCGCTTTTTCCTGAGAGGAGGGTACCAGTTTGGAGTCGATGAGATCAAGTACCCCAGTGGCGGTGTGGGAGTGAACGTTCCATTCGAATCTCATAATCTTGGGGTCGATTACGGATTTACCAACTATGAAAATCTTGGAAACATTCACCGTTTGGCATTAAAAATTACCTTTTAAGAATATGAAAGTTAAATTACTAATATTACTGATTATTTTACCTGCCCTGTTTTTCATGGGTTGTAGTGATATATTCAGCTCAAAAAAACAGAACATAACAAACCAGATCTTCAAAGACGGTAAGAAAGATCCCAAGTCGGCAGAAGATGTTGTCGGTTATGCCGCACTACTCCCCTTCTGGTCGGGTTTCAATCAGCCAACGGATGTATGTGTCGGATTCGATGAATTGGTTTATGTTACTGATAAAGATGGGTTACATGTTCTGGATCGCGCCGGACGTGAGTATAAAATGATCCCGTTCAAAGGGGCAATATCGGTGGTTCAGGATCGGTTGCTAAATGTTTACGTGGCAGCAAGATATGATACTGTTATTAAAGATGTTGATCCGGGTACGAGCTGGGATCTGGCAGCCATTTATAAATTACGTAACGCCAACGGTGCAGGTAACCTGGTTTTTGTGGATACATTAATCCATCCCTTCGCTGATGCCAGCCGCAGTACCTACAATTCACAAGTATCCCGATTGGTTAAAAACAGTCCGGATGACGACGAGTTGGTGGAATTCACAGGTTTATCCGTTTTAACAGATAACACCTTGTATGTGACACGCCGAGGGCCCAAAAATGAGGCCGGTTCCGTGGTTGCACCCGATAATATCGTCCTGGAATTTCAACCGGTCGGGAGCAGCTCAAATGAGATGGCCCGGATGCAGAATGTCCGGCAAATACGAACACTCAGTTCTACCGTCCCATCCCTGATAAGCGGTATCGGCATGTCGGATATCATCACCTTTATTGGTCCCCCGCAGCGGGAAACTATGACCGATAACCGGAGTTTCCTGGTAGCCCAGGCTGATCAGAATACTGAAATACCGTTCCGTGTTTTATGGATCAATGCCGTTGAAACAACCGACGGACTCGTTTTTCAACCCAATACAAGCTTGTTATCGCAGGATACATCTAAAGCGAACGGCTTTCTGTATGAGACAAATAAATTCAAAGAACCCACCGGCCTTGCTTATGCTGCTGATGGTACCAATTACATCTTTGTAGTCGATGCGGGTACCGACAGTTTGTATGTATTTCAGTCAAACGGTTATGAGGGAGTAACACCGCCAGTCGGATCGGATGCCACAAAACCGGTTATCGTATCTTTCGGAGGCCGGGGATCGGGGCCCAAGAACCTGGATGATCCAAGTGGCGTGGCTTATTTCAGTAAAGTTGTCTATGTAGCCGATAAAAATAATAATCGCATTGCCCGCTACAAGCTAACCACTGATTTTGAGTAGTGGTACTTAAAGTTATTATAAATGACGTGATCTCACTTAATACACTAAGTACTATAAAAACTATGAAGCCTTTATGCACCATGCACTCTGCGCTATGCTTTTCCTCCATTGTTTATTGATCATTGTAATAAAATCTTAACACTTAACGCTTACATCTTGTCTCTCGCGAAGCGCCTAATTCGCGTTCTATAAATACACTCGTCGATATGCAAGAATTCCTGATATTCTTTTTAAGGTCGTTCTATTATATTATATGAAATATGCTCTGACAAGCTGTAAGACGGGTACTATTTTATAAAAGTATGGCTGTCAGTTAATAAACTATATTTATTTGAAGTACTGATCTCTTAACTGAAATTATTCATAGGGTTAAATTTTTATAATATACATGAGTTATGATGTAACGATTGTCGGTGCGGGTATTGTAGGACTGTCGACGGCTTATAAACTGTCATTGGAAAAACCTGATCTGCGTATTCTCGTTCTTGATAAGGAATCGGAAGTGGCTGCCCATCAGACGGGTAATAATTCAGGGGTGATTCATTCGGGTATATATTATAAACCTGGTAGTTATAAAGCCCGAAACTGTGTGGATGGCCGAAAACAGCTGGTCGATTTTTGTCAGAAACATGATGTAAAATATGATATCTGCGGCAAGGTCATTGTTGCCACCGATGAAACGCAACTTCCTTCACTTATGTCTATTTACGAGCGTGGCAGGCAAAATGAAATTGAAGGCATAAAACTTATCGACAAGGAGGAGCTTGCGGAAATTGAACCTTACGCAAAGGGTGTGAAAGCCATTAAAGTCCCGGTTACAGGTATTGTCGATTTCAAAGGAGTTTGTGAAAGAGAAAAAGATATTATCGACTCCCGGAATGGCGAAGTGAAATTCAATGAAGAGGTTACTAACATTTTACATGACGGAAGCGGCCTTGTGGTACAAACCAGGACAAGTGAATTTAAAACCAGGTTCCTGATCAATTGTGCCGGTCTGCACTGTGACCATGTTGCGGAAGCGGCCGGTTTTAAATCAAGTATTCAGATTGTACCGTTTCGTGGTGAATACTATGAATTGACTCCCGAAGCACAGTACCTGGTTAAAGGTCTGATTTATCCCCTCCCCAATCCCGAATTTCCATTTTTGGGCGTTCATTTCACCAGAATGGTTCTCGGCGGTGTTGAATGCGGCCCTAATGCTGTTTTTGCTTTCAAAAGGGAAGGTTATAACAAAGTTTCCTTTAATCTGAATGATACGATAGAGACATTCCAATTTCCGGGATTCTGGAAACTGGCCTATAAACACTGGCGCATGGGACTGGATGAAATGTACCGTTCGTTCTCAAAACAAGCATTTTTACGAGGATTACAGCAGTTGGTTCCTGCCATCCAAAGTCATCACATACAACCGGCTCCCGCTGGTGTTCGTGCCATGGCTCTCGATCATGATGGTGAAATCGTGGATGATTTCTATTTTGTCAAAAGCAGAAATGAAATACATGTATTGAATGCCCCGAGCCCTGCCGCAACAGCCGGTTTATCCCTTGGAGATGAAATTGTGGATACGGCGTTGAAACATTTCGAATTGGTGTAAAAGTATTAGCTTTTTTAGATAGACCATTACCGACAGGTACATGCTTTGGCATGTGCCTGCCTGCTATTTCGAAAATTTTGATCCCGCGAAATTACGTGTAGTCCGTTTCCTCCCAGCCTGCCGGCAGACAAGCGCATTCTATCTTTTTGCTCTAATCTGAATGAACCATCTTATCTCATGTTCTCGTTATACTGTAGTATAAAGGTATTTAAAACCACAGATAACGGTAACACATTATTCCGGTTTTTTATACTTTGCTTGTTGTATCTGAATCCGGCAATTAAAAGAATTGTTAATTTATGTCCTCGACTATGTATGACGGTGTTATAAAAACCGATGAGCTAACACTTTCGCTTTATTCCAATGATGCTTCCATGTATGAAGAACGTCCCAGAGGCGTTACGTTACCAAAGACGGTCGATGACATCCGGAAGCTGGTCGTTTGGGCTGCCGAACACAATGTATCCATAACGCCGCGAAGTGCCGGTACCAGCCTGGCGGGTCAGGCCACTGGAGACGGCATTATCATGGATGTGTCACGCCATATGACAGAGATATTGGGCATCGATCCGGATGAGAGAATAGCCCATGTACAACCCGGCGTCATTCGCGATACGTTAAACAGGCAAGCCGGTAAGTATAACTTGATATTTGGCCCGGACACGTCTACGACCAACAGGTGTATGATGGGTGGCATGATCGGAAATAATTCAGCCGGTTCTTTTTCCATTAAACATGGTAGTACGAGAGATCATATCGTTGAAGTTGAAGCCGTATTAAGCGACGGAAGCAAGGTTGTTTTCGAGCCATTATCGAATGAAGGACTCAAGGCTAAACAACAACAGGATGATCTCGAAGGACATATCTACAGGGAGATGATCAGGCTTATTAATGAAAACCGCGAAGCCATTTTAGAAGCCTACCCTTATCCTGAAATTATAAGGCGAAATACCGGTTATGCTTTAGATAAATTATGCACGATGCAGCCGTTTGTTCCTGATGGACGACCGTTTAACATGGCTGAATTGCTCTGCGGCAGCGAAGGTACACTGGCTGTGACAGTAAGCGCTAAATTAGATCTGACACCGCTTGATCCCTGCAGGCTATTGGTTATCCCTCAATTCAGAACCCTTGATGAAGCGATGAGGGCAACAGTGGAAGCCGTTAAACACGATCCATCGGCCGTTGAGCTGGTCGATTATATCATACTGGATGCCACAAAAGGTAATATCGAACAACGTAAAAACCGGTTCTTCCTGGAAGATGATCCCGAATATATACTCGTTATTCAGTTCGAAGGCGACGACATCGATAAGCTGCGTGATAAAGCGAACAACCTGCAATCGATATTTGAGAAACAGGACCTGGGTTATACCTGTCCGGTTATTGAAGACGAAATGAAGATGAAAAAGGTATGGGATCTTCGTAAAGCGGGCCTCGGATTACTTATGGGACTTTCGTCAGATACAAAATCACCTTCTTTTTGTGAAGACACTTCCGTTAGGGTTCAGGATTTACCCGCTTATGTAAAGGATTTCCGGAAACTGCTTGATAAATATGATACTACCTGTGTTTTTTATGCTCATGCATCAGTTGGGGAGCTGCATTTGCGCCCGGTTCTGGATTTGAAGTCGGGAGATGGTGTTCGTAAGATGAAAGCCATGGCAGAAGAAATAGCGGATCTCGTTCATTCATATAAAGGATCCCTCTCAGGCGAACATGGTGATGGAAGAGCCCGGGCTCCTTATATCGAAAAGGTGCTGGGCGCGGACATGATGAAGTTACTCAAGCAGGTTAAAAAGATCTGGGATCCCAATGTTATTTTTAATCCGGGTAAAATTGTAGACGCTGAACCAATCGATACCGACTTGCGCTATACGCCATCCTATAAAACACCGGATGTGGATACCGTATTTAAGTATCGAAATGAAAAAGGATTCGCCGGAGCTGTTGAACAATGCAACGGAGCCGGCGTATGCCGTAAACTGGCAGAAAGCGGCGGTACGATGTGTCCATCTTATATGGCTACCAAAGAAGAAAAAGATACGACGCGTGGAAGAGCCAATTTGTTTCGACAGTTATTCTCGGGAAAGCAGGCCGGGGCATTTACATCTCCCGAATTGAAAGAAGCGTTGGATCTTTGTCTGATGTGTAAAGGATGCAAAACAGAATGTCCGGCCAATGTGGATATGGCAAAGATGAAATCAGAATTTCTTAACGGATGGCAGAATGAGTATGGGGTATCACTATCGCATCGTTTTTTCGGGGAACCCTCGCGTTTCTATCCCCTGGCCTCCTTATTCCCAAAACTGACAAATTGGTTTAACGCCACACCGGTTGCCAAAAATTTATATAAACGGATATTAAATGTGCATCCCGACAGGGAATTACCACGCTTTGCGGAGCGGACGTTTATCGAATGGTTTAACAAAAAACATCAATCACCATCTGAAAACAACCGGCCGGACGTCTTTTTATTTGTCGATATTTTTACCAACTATCATGAACCCGGAATAGCGGAAGCGGCCGTTCAGGTACTCGAGCACCTGGGGTATAATGTTTTAGTCAATGGTTGCATGGAAAGTGGCCGGACACAGGTTTCTAAAGGCCTGCTTGAAAAGGCCAGAGTAACGGCTCAAAAGAATATTGATTCGCTGTATCCTATTGCAGATCAAAAGATACCTATTATTGGACTTGAACCTTCTGAAATTTTGATGTTCCGGGATGAATATCTCGATATATGTGACGATGAGTATCTGGATAAAGCCCAAAAAGTAGCGGATAACACCTATATGTTCGAGGAATTTTTGTTATTGAAGGAGTTTGATAATCCGGGAAAAGTTCAAAAATTGATTAATGGTAAGAAAAAGAAGGTTGCCGTTCACGGGCATTGTAACGCCAAGGCGCTTGTGGGCACGCAACCCACGGTGGAACTCTTAACAAGGGCCGGATTTAAACCTATGGATTTGTTAACGGGCTGCTGTGGTATGGCCGGCAGTTTCGGTTATGAGGCAGACCATTATGATGTATCGATGCAAATAGGTGAATTGCGTCTATTCCCCGCACTAAGAAATGGAGATGACTATGAATTGATCTGTGCTCCCGGTTTTTCCTGCCGGCACCAAATTAAAGATGGGGTTCAAAAAGAAGCCGACCATCCTGCCGTATTATTGGCAAAAGCATTGACATAAAATGTGGATGACATGGATTTGGTGGATTTTCACAAAAAAAGTAACCACAAGAGAAAAAGGACAAAGATATTAGAGATGAGAACCATTAAGCACGAAGCTTTCAACACTAGTTCTTCATTGAAACTCTAAGTACTCTCATTCTGTATTCTAATTATATAATGTCATACTCCGGTTTCTTTTCGCTGATCCCTTCCAGCAGTGTAGAAAATTCCCAGATAACCTCTTCTCTCAGATAATCTTTGGTTCCGGCTTTCAAAGGATAATAAATGGCAGCACCAATATTACGGGTTGAGGTTGTCGTCTTTGTTTTCAGCGAATCTTTAATCGGATTGATGATAGGAATTTCTTTATACCTGTCCACTTTATAACCCGTCACCAGATCCTTTAATTCAATTTTTTGTTCGCTTTCATTAAAAATAAAGTTTTCGTTTTCTTTACCGAGTCGAAAAATATATTGTGTGGAAGCTGCGCTGTCTAGGTCCCATAATGATATGGGTACCATATATCTAAGTGAGATATAGTTGTTAATATCAACGACCGTGTTAATGCGGGGGAAATTACCTTCTTGTGCCGCTCTTAATAAGTATTCGGATGCAGGTTTTCCACGGCCTGTTGGTTTGTAATCACCGTTTCTCAGCATATTCCGGGATTCCAACCGGAAATTTTCTTCCCTTTCGTTTAATTCATTTTGTCGTTCTTCCAATAAAAAACGAAGCTTCGACTCAAGAAATGGTAATGGTTGATTGATGTTTATTTCACGTGCTATAACAATACCAATAGCTATGTCTTTGTTATTTAAGTTATTGCTAAACAGTAATTTATGAATCATTTTTATCTTGTTTTAAAAGAAATCCCTTCGTTTGCTGAATTATTTTTAAAAGATATAACGATATGTTTATTTCTCAGTGATAGCAAATCTTATATTTAAAAATAAAATCATTCCTTTTTTGACTACCCATTATTAGCCAGAGTTAATTTTTTGCTTTTGTTATTAATTCCCTTGCACTTGCCACTGCCGCTTCTGTGACTTCCGAACCACTCATCAATGAGGCGATTTCATGAATATGCTCATCCTCTGTTAATGGTTGTATCCGTGTTACCGTTCTGCCGTTGTTTTCCCATTTCTCAACCCTGTAGTGTTTATTTGCCTGGCTTGCAATCTGTGGTTGATGCGTTATAGCTATAATCTGACAATGATCGGCTAATGAATGAATCGATCTTCCCACTTTTTCCGATATAATACCACTGATACCCGTATCTATTTCGTCAAATACCATAACAGGCAGACTTTGTTCCCTCGCAATTATTGATTTCATCGCCAACATTACACGACTTACTTCACCGCCTGATGCTATTTTTGATAATGGCTTAGGATTTTCACCTCTGTTAGTAGAAATGTAAAAAGAAATGGTATCCATTCCATCTATGGTACATTTTACCTTATCTCCATCAAAATCAATCCAGCCGTTATTATCTTTTTCTACCCCTATTCTTGTCTCAAACCGGGAATGTGGTATTCCCAGTTTCCCTAATTCACTTTCAATCATTTCAGAAAGATGTTGACCGGCTTCCGTTCTCTTATCCCGTAGTATCAAAGCTTTTTGTTTTAGTACTTCTGCTATTTCCTGTAACTTCTTTTCCAATCGCTCGATTTCAATATCAAAATTTTCAGCCAGGTTTAAATTCTCTTCTAACTCCTTTTGATATTCTATCAGTTCAGAAATAGTACGGACATACTTCTTTTTCAATCGATTCAGATCATTCTTCCTCTGACGCAAATATTCAAGACGCTGAGGATTAAATTCAATTTGTGATCGATAGCGATCCGTGAAACGAAGCATTTCATCAATACTGATTCGGGCACTATCCAATTCGGCCAAATAGTTTTCAAAATCAGCATCAAGGCCGGCGATATCCCGAAGGGCACTTTTAACGGAGTGCAGCATATCCATGATATTAACCTCGCCCTCCGATCCGATATCAAGAATCATTGTTGCTTTTTGATCCAACACTTCAGCGTTATCGAGGCGGTGCATTTCCGTATCAAGTAACTCTTCCTCATCCGGATCCAATTTGGCCTGCTCTATTTCTTTTAACTGGAAACGATACAGTTCCATCTTTTCCTGAAGCTCACGTTCCCTTTTTTTCAGGGTACTAAGTTCTTGTTTCAAATCCCGAACGTTTTCGTAGGCATTTCTATACTCATTCAAAGCCGTTTGTATGTGGCCAAAACTATCGAGTACATTAAGGTGATTTTCATCACGAAGCAATAATTGATGGTCGTGTTGTCCATGCAAATCCACCAGGTGGTTGCCTACCTCTCGTAACACGGAAATAGTGACGGGGGTGTCATTTATAAAAGCCCTGCTTCCGGAAGTACGTATTTCACGCCTGAGGATGAGCGGGTCGCGTTCTTCGACTTCGTTATCCTGTAAAATATCCTTAATACCATTGCTGCGGCCAATCCTGATGATGGCTTCCGCAATGGCTTTGTTAGCACCCTGCCGGATAACCTCGGTATCGGCCCGTTCACCGAGTATCATGTTCAAAGCTCCGATAATAATAGATTTCCCGGCTCCCGTCTGACCGGTCAACACATTGAATCCCTCTTCGAACTGAACTTCCAATTCATCGATCAGGGCGAAATCTTTTATGTACAGTGATTCTATCAAATTTTTGTCGAATTTGTGGAGTTGAACTTATTGAATATTTATTATACAGTACACCAAGAAAATATATTTTGAGCAATAAAATAAGGTATTTACAACGGAAAGTATATTCCCATTTCAAACACATTACTTCCTATTATAAAACGGATCCGGAAAAGTTCATAAGACTTTGAATTAAGATTGAGTATAAAAATCCGTATCTTGAAAAGTTTACCGGTTAAGTATAGTAACGGCTTCCATTTGAAACGCGCAAGACCAAATTTTAAATATATAAAATTTACATTTAGTAGATGAGTAAAATCGAAAATACTGAGGTGAGTAAGCAACTTGAAAGTCTGCCGGGTGAACTGCCCGTCATACCTTTACGTGATACAATTATATTTCCGAATACCATGTTCCCGGTTCTGGTTGGCAGAACGGGGTCTCTTGCGGCTATTAAGGAAGCAAGAAAAAAAGATACACTGGTGCTTTTATGCGCACAGAAAGAGCCGGAATTTGATGAACCGGATTTTGAAGATATTTATTCAGTTGGGACTCTTGCTAAAATCGTACAGGTACTGACCCTGCCGAATAACCTGTTAAAAGTGCTGGTAAGTGGTGTGGCTACGGCGAGAGTCGATGAAGTGGTTGCGGATGAGCCGTATTTAAAGGCACGGGTGGAACTAATCAATAAAAAGAAAGTCAAAAATAAAAAGAAGCTTAAGGCCTTAATTAAAAAAAGCAGGGAACGGTTCGAGAAATATGTATTGATCAATCAGGATCTGCCGGAAGAGATTTTGTTGGGATATGAACAATATGATGATCCCGAACAACTGCTGTTCTTCATGTCGTCTTACGTTGAACTCGAGCTGGAGCAGAAACAAGAACTCCTGGAATTGACAGGCATAACCGAACAATACACAAAATTCTTAACCATTCTTACAGCTGAACTGGAAATGCTGGCCGTTTCGCAGGAAATTAGCGAGAAGGTTCAGGAGGAAATACAGGAAAGTCAGCGGAAATATTTTATTCAGGAACAGATTAAAGTTCTACAGCAGGAACTGGAAGAAGATGAATTTGCGGATCCGGAATTAGCCAAGATAAAAGATCGGGTTGATAGTATGGATATGCCCGATCAGGCCCGCAAAAAAGCATACGAAGAACTTGACAGGCTTAGAAAAACCCCCACGATGTCGCCTGAATATACGGTTTCGCGTAATTACCTCGATTGGTTAACGTATATCCCCTGGGGTACCTTTTCAGAAGATCGTCTGGACATGAAATTAGTTGAACAGGAATTGGATCAGGGGCATTACGGGCTGGAGAAGCCTAAAGGGCGCATATTGGAGCATATTGCCGTATTGAATCTTGTTAAAAGAATGCGGGGACAAATATTGTGTTTTGTAGGCCCTCCGGGTACAGGCAAAACGTCTCTGGCCAAGGCTATTGCTGATGCCATCGGAAGGAAAATGATTCGAATTTCGTTGGGTGGAATTCATGATGAAGCGGAAATACGGGGCCATCGTAAAACCTACATCGGTTCTATGCCGGGTCGCATTGTGCAGGCTGTCAGAAAAGCCGGAACCATGAATCCTGTTATAATACTCGATGAAATTGATAAGGTCGGCCAGGATTTTCGGGGCGATCCCTCGTCAGCTATACTCGAAGTGCTTGATCCGGAGCAAAATTACGCTTTCAATGACAATTACCTGGATCTGGATTTTGATCTTTCTCAGGTCATGTTTATAACAACGGCCAATGTTGCCAGTCAGATACAACCGCCGTTACTGGACCGGATGGAGATCATCAATCTTCCGGGATATCTGGAGCATGAAAAACTTGAGATTGCTAAAAGGCACCTCATTCCGAAGCAATTAAAAACACATGGCCTGTTACCTTCGAGGGTTAAGTTCAGGGATGAGGCCATCCTCGAAATTATAAGAAAGTATACAGCAGAAGCCGGCGTTCGTTCTCTAGAACAGCAAATTGCATCTGTATGCAGGAAAGTTGCCCGGCAGGTTGTAGAGCGTAAAACAACGGGGAAAAAACTAACACGTGCGACTATAAATGTTAATAAGCTCCACGAATTGTTAGGTGTCGAAAAGTATCGCGACCGTGATTTGGATAAGCGTGATAAAACCGGATCCGTAAATGGATTGGCCTGGACAAGCACCGGTGGTACTATTCTGCAAATTGATGTGGCCAAAATGCAGGGCAAAAACAAATTTCTCCTGACCGGACAGTTAGGAGATGTCATGAAAGAATCGGCTCAGGCTGCTTTGACTTATATCCGTTCTAATAGCGACCGGTTAGGTGTAGAAGGTGATTTTTTTGAAAAAAACGAGTTGCATATTCACCTGCCTGAAGGAGCTATTCCCAAAGATGGTCCCAGTGCCGGACTGGCCATGACAATAGCCATGATTTCGTTACTGACGAATCGTCCTGTAAAGCACGATATTGCAATGACCGGCGAGATAACGCTGCGTGGAGAAGTTTACCCGATTGGCGGATTAAATGAAAAATTATTGGCTGCTCAGAGAAATAAGCTAAAAACGGTACTTATCCCAAAAGATAATGAACGGGATCTTATTGAAATACCTGATAAGGTAATGGAAGGGTTGGAAATCATACCGGTAGATACGATTGATCAGGCTATGAAATATACCTTTACCAACAGTATGGTAAAGAAACGATAATCTCTCGAATAATAAATACGGAAATACTGTGTTTTTAAATAGATATTGAGATATAGTTTTGATCTCTGATTTAAGGAGATATCAGGTTATTAATTTTTGGGATGAATCAAAAACAGTCAAATACAGAAGAAGTTACCAGGATACAGTTGAAGGTGGCACCCGGACAAAAAGAACAGGTGCGGCTGGATAAGTACATAACATTGTTCATTGAGAATGCAACCAGGAATAAGGTTCAGGTTGGCATCAAGGATGGGTATGTTCTGGTTAATGGTAAAAAAGAGAAGTCCTCGTATAAAGTGCAGGCCGGTGATGTGATTGATATTACTTTGCCGAAGCCACCACCGCCCGAAGCAGAACCGGAAGATATTCCACTAAACATAATTTATGAAGATGAATACCTGCTGATCGTAAATAAAGAGCCGGGCATGGTTGTCCACCCCGCTTTTGGCAACTGGACGGGAACAATGGTTAATGGTCTTTTACACCATGTGAACGATTTACCGGATAGTGATGACGAAGATGTCGTACGTCCCGGCATTGTGCACCGGTTGGATAAAGATACAAGCGGGTTATTGGTTGTTGCCAAAAAGGAGCAAGTTCTTAGTGACTTATCGGGTCTATTTGCCGAACACGATATAAAACGGCGTTATTACGCTTTAGTTTGGGGTACACCCGAGAAAGAGGGAACCATTACGGGTAATATCGGCCGGTCAAGAAAAGACCGAAAAAAAATGACCGTGGTTGAGGAATCACGCGGGAAACCGGCTGTGACACATTACAAAATTATTGAATATTTTGATTATTTGTCGCTGGTTGAAGTACAACTTGAAACAGGCAGGACTCATCAAATTCGCGTTCATTTCTCTCATCTCGGGCATCCGGTATTCGGGGATCCAACGTATGGCGGCCGTTCGGTCAGGTATGGTTCCAATACCGGTCAGAGAAAGAAAATGTTCGATAATTTATTTAAGAAACTCGACCGCCAGTGCCTTCATGCTAAAGTATTGGGCTTTAAACATCCTGTAACAAATGAGTTTATGGAATTTAATTCCGAGTTACCCGGCGATTTCAGAAATGTCCTGGATAAATTGCGCCGTTTTTGCGCACCGTAAACATCAATCCGGGAAGGTATTATACCGGGATTGAATCTAAGCTAATAGCAACAAGATTTTAAATAACATAATTAGTAAAGAATAAGTGGTATGTCGACAAAAAAAGAGATAAAGATCACAGTAGAACTTGATGATGAGAATGTTCCCAAAAACATAGAATGGGATGCCGACGACTCCGGTGAAGACACACCCATTCCTTGTAAATCCATGATTCTTTCATTGTGGGATCACGAACACAAGAATACACTCCGCCTCGATTTATGGACTCGTGATATGGTACAGGATGAGATGAAAATTTTCTTTCATCAGGTTTTGGTAGGCATGTCGGATACACTCGAAAAATCCATCAATGATGACCGAATTGTAGGGGATATGAGAGATTTCTGTGATTATTTTGCCGAGAAAATGGAAATAGCCAAGTGGGACAAATAACAGTGATCAATGATCAATTAGCAATGAACAATGGATCTCGTTATGAGGCTGTGCCTGGCAACATACGGCTGGGGCACATTTTGTCCATTTATACCATTTTAAATATTACAGGACGCAGAGCGTCCAATTGTGCGTTACACCCCACAGGAAAGTAACGAGATAAAGATCATTTTTTACTTGACAGGAACCATCACAGGCATTAACACCCAATACCTGGGCGAAGTCTTTGACGCGTATTTGCAGGAGCATGGTATGCGCCATAGTTATTCGGGCCATGCCTGGGAGAATGCCTATTGCGAGCGGATTAATCGAACGATGAAACGCAATTATCTGGATCATCGCACCATTACCACGAAACGGGAGTTAGTCCGGGAGGTAAAACGGGCGGTACATGCTTATAACAGTGAAAAACCTCACCATGTGCTTCCAGATCATTTAAGTCCGGATCAATTTAGTAAAGAATTAGAAAAAGGAAAGTATTCTGATTATTTTGAACCTGTTTGGAACCGGTTAACCGGTTCCAAACAATTAATACTTAATTAATTCTGTCAACCTTATTTATGAATCAACACATTGTTTACTGATAATTGTTAATTGATCATTGAATTGTGGTATACAAAACCGAACCAAATGTTACGGCACTATCCCGTTCCGTTTCATCCCATAGATCGTATGATAAGACTTTCCCTTTCACATTTGGGATAGATTTCAAGAATGTTAACAACGGTGGAAATCCGCAAATACGATAGCGGTCCATGGAATTTCGCATTAGATGAATAATCTGATCAGGAGCTGCTTTAGTAGCCTTATCAAGGAACTGTTGGTCAAACTTTTGGACTTCTTCAAAATAGTTACTTGCCGGTTGAGGGTCTCCGAATTTTTTTCCAAAATGGGCGAGATCTCCACTGATAAGGAACAACGTCTCATCGTCGGAGCCATATGTGTTTCTTAGAAAATCCGTCATATTATCAATTTTTTTTGCAGTGTGGCCATTATCCAAATATAAAAGCTCATCAAAACTGCCCGCTAAAATAGGTAACAGCGTAAAATCATGTTCCCATAAATATTGTAGAAAGATCAGATGCAATTCAATACTGTGTTCTATACGATGAGCTCTGTCCTGTAATGAGACACCAAATTCTGAGGCATTGTTTCTGATGAGCTCCATACCTTCTCGGTCATTTGGAATACGTCCGAGCGGCGTTTCAAAATGTTTATGACTGCCGATGAAGGGTTTGTTTTGATAAATAGATCCATAAAGTCCGGCGTAATGAGAAGTAGCAATCAAAACAACCCGTTTGGGTTGAACATTCTTTAAAGGTGCAAAAGCTTTGATATAGCTTTTCAATCCCACACGAGGATCGATATGTGGCGCATACAGTGCTTTGATATTGTCAACGGGTTCGGCAGAATCTAACTTTGAAAAATGTTCTTCAAGCATTGCTCTTAGCTCCACGGGATCAGCCGGGTAAGATCCCCCGGCGCAACTTGGTGGACGTACATCACTTTCTTCAAATTTCAGTTCTCTTTCATTAGAAAAAGCTTTGAAGTGGTCCGACCTGAGCAAAAGGTTACTGTCCAAAAATTGAATAAAATCGAGTAGATCGTGTTTTCTTATCGAATCACCATTTTGGGGTATTTGGTGAATAATATCGGTCACACTTTTTTCCCCATCGAACATTGAAAGGAAATATGATGTCTCTCGTTTCAGGACAAAGTTGTCCGGAGTATATCCCAGCATATCATAAAAATAAAGATACTCTGCTCCCTCATGTTGAATAGGCATGATATCCAGGTCATTCCGAAGGCCCGGAATCGGTGTATTCACAGAATTAAAAATTAAATCGCTCATTTATATTTATTCCTGTCTCTCTTTATTTTTACAATATTCACAATTGACACCGAACTTGTTACAGACCGGGTGGTCAGGTGCTGATGACATCCTGGCTTTACAGGCATTTCGGCCATGCTGAATTAGCAGATGCGCCAAATTAGTCCAATGTTCCTGTGGGAACAACGCCATCAGGTCCTTTTCTATTTTATCCGTGTTTTTATGTTTAGTTAAACCAAATCGGTTGGAAAGTCGTTTCACATGCGTATCTACCACTACCCCAACATTTTTCCCGTAGGCATTGCCTAGAACCACATTAGCTGTTTTACGGGCAACACCTCTCAGGCTCAATAGATCTTTCATCGTTTCGGGGACTTTACTGTCAAATTTCTCAACAATGATTTGAGAAGAAGTCTTAATGGATTTGGCTTTATTACGATAAAAACCCGTTGATCTGACGGCCTCTTCGATATCGTGAATATCCGCTTCGGCAAAAGCCTCGGGCGAAGGATAATCTTTAAATAATTGTGGGGTCACTTTATTGACGCGTTCATCGGTACACTGGGCGCTTAAAATGGTTGCAATCAATAATTCAAAGGCATTGCGATGATGTAAAGCGCATTCAGCACCCGGATATTCTTCATAAAGGGCTTCGAGTAATTCCTGTGCGTGTTCCAGTTGTTTCTTCGATTTCCGGGGTAATTTGGGTTTGCTTTTTTTACTGTCAGCCATTCCTTCTTTATTAAGTTGAGTTAATAATTCTAAAGCATTATAAAACCGTCAAACGAAAAAGCAAAAAATGTCAATTCAAAAAAATGGGATTCATATACAATTTTACAATTATCCTCCCGTTAGATAACGCGTTATTGAACATTAAATTCCTGGTTTGAAGTGAGGTTCGATCCGGGTTAATGTGTGATATTTCAATAGAACTCGAATCTAAAAATTTGATGATATGGCCATATCGGTTGAGAACTTGACAAAAGTTTATGGTCCTCAGAAAGCGGTAGATAACATATCATTTGAAGTTAAAACCGGTGAGATACTTGGTTTCCTGGGCCCGAACGGCGCCGGGAAGAGTACCACGATGAAAATCATCACCTGTTACCTGAATCCCACTCAGGGCAGCGTATCACTCGACGGTTATAACATTGCACAACACGCCAACGAAGTTCGACGACGAATAGGGTACCTTCCCGAAAATAATCCCCTTTATCTCGATATGAGCATAGTGGATTACCTGCGATATGCCGCCGAATTACAACGTGTTCCTTCCGATAAAATCGATCAGCGAATTCGTAAAATGATTGAGATTTGTGGATTGGGTCACGAGATGCATAAAAACATTGGTGAGTTGTCTAAAGGTTATCGACAGCGTGTAGGACTGGCACAAGCACTTATTCATGATCCGGATGTATTAATTCTGGATGAGCCCACAACAGGGTTGGACCCGAATCAAATTGTTGAGATACGACAATTGATCAAAGATATAGGACGTGAGAAGACTGTAATGCTTAGTTCTCATATTCTGAAGGAGGTCGAAATGACCTGCGATCGTATCCTGATAATTAACAGGGGCACACTTGTAGCAAACGGAACCACAGAAGAATTAAGCCGCCGTGCATCGACAGGCGACAGAATACTTGTCCAGATAAAGAATGGAGACTCAGTGGGCGATTCTCTGTTGAAACTTTCGAGCGTGGCATCAGTGGTGCCGGCAGATAAAGAGGATGACTTCTGGTATGTGGACTCCAAACCGGATATCAATCCTCAGGAAGATATTTTCAGGTTATGTGTTGATAAAAACTGGGTGTTAATGCAGATGACACCAATAAAAACCAGCCTGGAAGATATTTTTAGGGAACTAACGGTGAATTAACATAAACAAAACAGTTAAACCCTATGCATAATATCATAACCATTTGTAAACGGGAAGTCAGTTCATTTTTCGATTCCCTGATGGCTTATATTATTATTATCGTTTTTTTAGGCCTCAGTGGTGTGTTTACCTGGCTTTTCGGTACCGATATATTTTTTCAGGGACAGGCATCCCTGTCCGCTTTCTTCGGTGTTTCGTTTTGGACACTGTTCTTTTTCATTCCCGCTGTTACAATGCGCACTTTAGCCGAAGAACGGCGCAGCGGGACTCTGGAATTGCTTGCAACCAAACCTGTCACTGATCTTCAGATCGTGGTTGGTAAATGGTTTGCATCATGGCTGTTGATTGTATTTTCATTGATTCCCACCGTCATCTATTATATAACCGTGGCCAATTTGGGAAATATAGATAACGGAGCGGTGATAGGTGGTTATATATCATTGCTCTTAATAAGCGGTGTTTATGTCAGTATCGGTGTCTTTTCATCCAGCCTGACCAGCAATCAAATAGTAGCTTTTATTCTGAGTTTATTCATAGCTTTTTTCTTTCAATTTCTATTTAATATGCTGAACTCCCTGGTCCCGGGTATGCTGGCAAATTTCTTCTCATATTTGAGTTTGTCCACCCATTTCCACCAGATGTCACGAGGCGTAATCAGTTTCGCCGATGTCATCTATATGTTATCACTCATTCTTCTCGGAATGGTTCTGGCAACAGTGTCACTAAGAAGGAGGGTTTGGTCATGAATTGGTTTGACGGTTTTTTACAGAATAAAAAAGAGTCGATATTTCAGATATTCCTGGTTATTGGATGCCTGTTCTTATTGAATTACCTCGTTTCGGGTGTGATACTCAGGCTTGATTTAACGGATAACCACGAATATACCTTATCGAAACCGAGTAAGGAGATTGCCAAAACAATCAAAGATCCGGTGACTGTTACCGCATATTTTTCCGGTCAGCTTCCACCCCGATTAACGATGGTACAGGATCAGTTCCGGAATCTTTTGGATGAGTTCCGTACCTATTCCGGTGGTAATGTGGAATATAAATTTATTAATCCCAATAAAAATGACCAGACGGAACAGAAAGCTCAAAAGGCCGGTATACGCCCGGTAATGGTTGATGTACGTAAACGGGATCAGGTCTCACAGAAACGTGCTTACCTTGGAGCCATATTTCAGTATGAAGGTAAACGACAAATTATCCCGGTTGTAAAACCCGGTACGGCGATGGAATATACGATAGCCAGTACCATCAAGCGCCTGACAATCAAGAAGAAACCCAAAATCGGGCTGTTGCAGGGTGATGGAGAACCGGGTCAGAGGGCTATGCCGCAACTCATGCAGGAACTGAACCAGGAATATGATGTTGTGAATGTAACCGGATTGGATACCACCCAGGTTCCGGCAAATATAGAAGTGCTGATGGTTATTGCTCCCAAACAGAAATTAAAACCGAAAGAGCTGCAAGCCATAGATCAATATATCATGGCCGGTGGAAAAGCAGTCTTCGCGATTAATGAAGTACAGGCTAATATTCAACGGGGAATGGCAGTTCCCGAAGATATCGGTATAAATAAGCTGTTGGCCAATTATCATTTACCTATCAATGCCGATTTGGTCAGGGACGTTAGCAGCAGCTCCATAGGTGTTCGCCAACAACAGGGTGGATTCCAATTCGTGAACCGGGTTCGCTATCCTTACATACCCATAATAACCCATTTTGGAGACAACCCGATCACCAAGGGCCTGGAATCGGTGGTATTTAAATTTGTTTCGTCGTTGAATATTTCAAAAGCCGATTCCTCTCAGAAGATCACGGTGTTGGCCAGGAGTTCCGAAAAATCAGGTATGGCAAGAGGATATATGAATGTTAATCCATTTCAAAACTGGAATAAAGATGAATTCAAAAGCCCGAAATTGCCTTTGGCCGCACTCATAAAAGGGAGGTTTACTTCTGCATATGCCGGAGTTGATAGTCTGCACTTACGGCTGAAGAAAAGTGTGCCGACTTCAATGATCGTGATTGGTGACGGTGATTTTGTAGTAAACGGCGTTCGCCCAAATCAACAGAAACTGCCTGATGATAATATCAATCTGATGGTCAACAGCGTTGATTGGCTGGCCGATGATACGGGGTTAATCGCACTTCGGACCAAAGGTATCACAAACAGGCCACTGAAGATCGTTAGTGATAATACCAAAGCAGTGCTTAAGTATGTGAATGTCTTTCTACCCATACTCCTGGTATTAGGTTATGGTTTTTTCCGGTACGAACGGAAGAAGTCGCGCAGACGCCGATGGATTGAACAAGGACTATAAGTAGTGATTCTATGAGTAACGCAACTAAAACATTATTAGCTCTGTTCGCTGTTTTACTGGTATTAACAGGAATAGTAAAATTGACGGGAAATGGCTCGTCGAGTAAGGGATTGCAATCTGCCGTGATTAAGCTGGATTCGGCAAAAGTCGATAAGATTCAGATTAATACCCCAAAAAACGGGAAGGTCACCCTGTTGAAGCAGAAAGGGAAGTGGGAAGTTCGCGGGCATAATGAACAATTGTATCCCGCGGATAAGAACCAGGTTGATCGGGCCATTGGCCAGTTAACAGGCCTGATGCCTAACGCCATTGTTACACGGGATAAAAAATCATTCACCCGGTATCAGGTTGATACGACTGGCACAAAAGTCACTTTCTTTAATGGTGGTAACCAGTTGGCCAGTATAATACTCGGGCGTTTTGCTTTTGCCAGCCGGCGCTCGATGAATACCTATGTAAGGCCGGCGGGTAAAGATATCGTTTACACCGTTGATGGTTATTTGTCAGCCATGTATAATCAGAAACCGGATGACTGGCGGGATAAGAAAATATGGACCATCGATAAGACGGCTGTTAAACAGGTGGACATGAAATTCCCGGCCGACAGCTCCTATAGCATGACTAATGCCGGTAAAAATCTCTGGATGTATGGAAGTGATTCGCTTAAAACGAGTATGACAACAAATATTATTCAGAATTTGGCGGATTTAAGAGCGGATGGATTCAAAGACTCGATTAAACCGTCGGATTTTGGTACCCCATTGTATCAAATAGATCTTCAGATGGATAACGGAACTTCCAATACGCTCAAAATCAAACCTGATAAAAAGGATAAAAACATGTATATCCTTACGGCGAGTAATTATCCATATGTTTTCACAAAGAATAAATCGACCATAAAAGATCAGATTCTCAAACGCAAACAAGACCTGATTATGAATAAGAAGAAATAATATCAGATAAGACCAGGTAATTATGTTAAAGGCTACTGTGTTACAACATGGTAGCCTTTTTCAATAAAAACCTGATATGGGAGAATGAGGGATGGGAATTCAATTTAGATATTCAGGCTATAATAGCAAGAACCCATCAAAATATAGTCATCCTGAACTTGATTCAGGATCCAGAAAGGTGTTATTATAAATTACTAAAAGACAACTTGGGCTATATATATCTCGTTGCTGATTTAAAATAATCCAACCTTATCAGGCTTCGGATTGCCAACAATTGGCATATAACGCTCGTAGGAAAAGGTCATGGCACGTCTCTGCATAATATTTTTTGTTCGAGAAAATCCGTATCGTCTCCATAGTCCCCGTTCAATTCAATAGGTATATTTAAATCTATTAATGTTCGTACAAATCATGAATATCTGCTATTTTTTAGCTTTGATTATATGAAATTTTTATCCCTTTTATTACTACATGCCGGTTTCAATTCAGGATGCTAAAAAAAAGATAGGCAGTAAATATGCTATTGGCATATTGGTCCTATTAACACTCATTTATACGATCAACTTTGTTGACCGGCAGATAGTGGCCGTACTCGGTACTCAAATCCGGAAAGACCTGAATATATCCAATTTACAAATCGGCTATCTGTACGGAACGGCATTTTCTTTCTTCTATGCCATATTCGGCATACCCATGGGACGCCTCGCCGATGTTTATTCCCGTCGCCTTATTATAGCCGGGGGATTATTAATCTGGAGTTTTGCAACGATTTTGAGCGGTTTTGCCGCGACATTCGGCATTCTTCTCTTCGCACGTGTAATAGTTGGTATTAATGAGGCGGCCTGTAGCCCCGCGGCCTATTCCCTGTTGTCTGATTATTTTAAGCCGTCCCAACGCGCAACGGTCATATCCATCTACTCCTCCGGAATATTCATCGGGATCGGCCTGTCATTTTTGGTTGGTGGTTATATCGGTGAGCTTTATAGCTGGCGTACGGCATTTCTGACCGTCGGTACTCCGGGGATTATACTGGCAGTTATCGCATATTTGTATATCAGAGAGTTGCCTCGCGGTATATCCGAACAAAAGAAATCGGAAGAGGCCCCGCCTTTGAAGGCTGTTTTAAAATACATGATCGGGCGACCGGCTATCGTTTTTCATAATATTGGTTTTGCCTTTTTGGCATTTTCCGGGTATTCGTTATTAAGTTTTATCAGTAATATTTTTGTGGACCGTTTCAAGGCCCCGTTGTTATTACCGCATTACGGTTGGTTCATGTTTTTGACAGGTATCACAATCATGCTCTCAGGTAAAATGGCCGATGTTCTGGCACGAAGAAACCCTAAATATCGATTCTGGATGGGTATCTTAGCCGGTATCGCCTGTCTGCCGTTGTTTTATGCCGGTTTATATGCCGATAATGGATTGGAAGCGTTGATTCTTATCGGGGTGGGAGCCAGTATTGCATCATCTTATAATGGTGTTGCTCCTGCCATCATTCAGGATCTGGTTACACCCGGAATGCGTGCACTTGCCGGGGGAATTTACCTGTTTGTCATCAGTATTATAGGATTCGGTTTTGGTCCGCCGTTAACCGGTTATCTCATCGACAATGTTTATACCGGACCGAACGGAGTGGCCCACGCTCTTATGACCGTTTTAGTAGTATGTGGGATATTAGCCAGTGCCTTTCTGTTATTAGCCATGAAATTTTACGAAAAAGCGTAGCTGTAAGACGGTTTCATACTGTCTTACCTTTCTAAAGCTATACCAATGTTTGTTGCAAATCATTGCCCCGAATCGGAATGATAACAAGTGGAAGTTTATAATATTCCTCCTGATATATTCGCTGCAGGCAGGTGTGTGTTTGCCACTTTAGGGGCTATGGCTTCACATTAATTTACCACAGTAATTTCCCAGGTTCCGGGTTTATTAATAGTAAAATCCATTTGGCATTCCATATTATATGAACCCATGCTATTAGGTATATAATAATCAAGGCCGCCCTTAAACGGGAAACTTACTTTTTGAAAACCTATAAAATTACTCGTCAGAGTATTATTAAATGTTCCGGAGCTTCCATTAAGTAATAAATTTCTAACCAATGATTTTGAATCTGATCCGTTTTGCCTGAATGAAAGGTGAATGTCATTACCCTTATCAGACATCTTTATAAAACTTACACGTGTTATACTTCGTTTACGATTAATTTTATAGGGTGGTTTGGGCTCATTTTTCCCCAGATATTTTCCTTCCCGCCAATATCCGCTTTTTGCGTTGGCCTGGCTTTTACTTGAATTGGTATATGTACCTTTCCCATCCCGCTTGCCTTTGCTCCATTCACCCTTATAGATAGCTCCGGAAGCCCATTTATAAGTACCCTCTCCGTCAGGTAGTCCTTTTTTGAAATGCCCCTGGTAAGTGTCGGTTCCTACGGCTTTACCTTCCCCATTTGCCAATCCTCTTTTACAACCACCTGTATATTTTTCCTGAAGTTCTTTTTTAAGAACCTTGCATGGTTGTTTGCTATTAGAAGTTGAGTAACTGGAAGATTTACAGCCGATTAATCCAACGATGAGTATAAATGCTAAAAGTAATATTTTCATGATGATATAGAATTATATTCATTATTAGCAATTGTCTTTTATCTTCTTATTGCCAGTAATTATCAATCTGTGTTTACAAAAATAAATCCACCATGAAAGATCAGATTCTTAAACGAAATCAGGATTTTCGTTTGTGAGTTAAAGAGCACTATGTTATAACATAACGCCCTTTTTTTACCAGGTGTTGAATTACATTACTCAATAACATCACCTATAAATGCCAGTTAATTATTTGCGATAATAATTTCCCAGTTGCCGGGTTTGTTAATCACGAATTTCAATTGACAATCTGAACTATTTGGTTTGGAATCACTGGAAACTGAATTATTGTCATTCCCGCTTTTCTTTAATGGCAAAGGTTGTAATTTGCTCATACTGAAACTATTGGAAATAGTATAACTAATGATTCCCTCAAAAGGGAAATCTACCTTATCAAAACCGATGTTGTTTGTTAGTGAAGTGTTTGAAGTACCGGAATTCCCATTAAGCAACAAATTTTTAACAAATTTTTTGACATCTGTACCATTTTGTGTGAATCTTAGACTAATATTATTACCCTTATCAGACAACTTCCTGAATCTGACATTACTGATACTTCTTTTTGTTTCAATTTGATACGGCGGTTTAGGTTTGTTTTTACCTGCGTATTTTCCATCAACCCAATATCCTTTTTTTACTCTCGATGAATCATTTTTAGTTATGGTAAATGATCCCAGACCATTTTGTTTACCTTTTTCCCATTTTCCCTTGTATTGGGCACCTGAAGCCCAGGTATACGTTCCTTTCCCATCGGGATATCCTTTTTTAAAATGCCCTTGATAGGTATCGGTTCCTATGGCTTTACCATTGCCGTTAGCTAATCCTTTTTTACAACCGCCGGTATACGTTCCCTGAAGCTCTTTCATGAGAACCTTGCATGGTTGTTTGCTATTAGAAGTAGAGTAGCTGGAAGATTTACAGCCGATTAATCCTATGATAAGTATAAATGATAAAAGTATCTTTTTCATTATGATATATATCTATATGTATTACAAGTAATTGTCTTTGTTAAAAATATATATAACTAATTTTTATAAGTAATGCGATTAAACGGATAAAGTTTTTGGAGTGGGATGTGTATATTTTTTGCCTTGATAACGGATTTGTAAGAAAAAAAAGAGGGATCGTAATAAGTACGGTCCCTCTTAAAAGATCTAAAAATTAGATTTTATAGTTCTTTAATGGCGCTAGCAAGAGCTGTCAGTGATTTCTTGGCATCGCCAAAGAACATATATGTGTTATCCTTATAGAACAGTTCGTTATCAATACCGGCAAAACCGGGATTCAAACTTCTTTTCAGAACGACAACCGTTTTGGCCTCATCGACATTCAATATCGGCATACCGTAAATCGGGCTACCGGGATTGGTACGAGCAGCCGGATTTACAACGTCGTTAGCACCAATTACGAGTACAACATCCGTCCGTTCGAATTCCGGATTGATATCATCCATATCATAAAGCTGTGGATAAGGCACGTTGGCTTCAGCCAGTAGAACGTTCATGTGGCCCGGCATACGTCCGGCAACCGGGTGGATACCGTATTTAACATCCACACCTTTTTCTTCCAACAAATTAGCCACTTCACGAATAACGTGTTGTGCCTGGGCTACGGCGAGACCGTAACCGGGAACGACAACTACGCGTTGAGCATAGGCTGTCATTACTGCGACGTCATCAGCTTTTGCTTCACGAACGGATTTGTCATAATCAGCATCTCCGCCGCCGGCAATTGCTGTACCATCCGATCCGAATGCACCGAAGAGAACGTTTCCGAGACTCCGGTTCATGGCCTGGCACATGATATTCGAAAGAATAATTCCGGATGCACCGACTAATGCACCACTGACGATAAGCAGGTTATTGTTAAGAACAAAACCTGTTAACATGGCTGCAATACCGGAATAGGAGTTTAACAGTGCAATAACAACCGGCATATCGGCACCACCAATCGGAATCACAAGCAGGATACCGAGAATCAGTGAAAGTGCGGCGTTGATCCAGAGGTAATTAATAGAAGCTGGTTCTATAACGAGCATTACAACACTACCAAGTATAATCAGGCCGATAATACCACTCACGATCTTTTGTCCTGCATACACGATTGGCTTGCCAGCTACGAAACCGCGTAACTTACCGAAAGCAATGAAACTTCCTGTAAACGTCACGGCTCCAACCAGGACACTCAATCCCAGTGTGACCAAATCATTGATGGCCAGTGTGGCAGGATTTACGGTTCTCATATATTCGCCGACGGCAACCAATGCAGAGGCAGCACCGCCGAAACCATTGAATATGGCCACCATTTCTGGCATGGCCGTCATTTTGACTTTCCTGGCTGATACCACCCCGATTAAACTACCTACGATGATACCAACAATAATATATTCAAAACTAACAATCTGACGATCCAGTAAGGTAACAATTACGCCCAAAAACATACCGAGGGCCGCTAAAAGGTTACCGTTCCGTGCTGTAGCTGGTGAACTTAATTTCTTTAAGCCATAAATAAACAGCGTAATAGCTATGATGTAGACAATCTGGACCGTATCCGGAACAAATACTTGTAAGGATTCTGGTAAAAAGTTGCTCATTTTTGATCATCCTTCTTTTTAAACATTTGTAGCATACGGTCGGTAACAACAAAACCACCAACCACGTTTATCGTTGCAAAAATTATTGCAAAAAGCCCTATAACTGTAGACAGGGTACCACTCGCTTCTCCGGCTATTACCAGGGCTCCAACAATGGTAATACCCGAAATAGCATTTGATCCTGACATCAGTGGTGTGTGCAAAGTTGTGGGTACTTTTGAGATTACCTCAAACCCCACGAAGCTTGCCAGGACAAATATGTAAATATTAAATAATAGACTTGACATATAATTACACTCCAATCATTATTTGGAATAAATGAATAGTTACTCCGGGATTATTACATCTCACCTTTTTTAATGACCGGGCTGATTATCTCACCATTATGTGTAATGGTTGTATACTGGGTGATTTCATCTTCAAAATCGAGATTCAATTCACCTTCCTTAATCAGATGTGTCAATAAGGCGGAAATGTTCTTAGCATAAAGGTGACTGGCATGTTCAGCCATCATACCGGGTATGTTTAACGGGCCGTGAATAAAGACGCCGTTTTCAACTGCTATTTCACCTGGTTTGGTGAGTTCACAGTTACCCCCCTGTTCAGAAGCAAGGTCCACGATAACCGAACCGGTTGTCATATCGGCAACCATTTCCTTTGTTATCAATTTTGGAGCGGGTTTGCCGGGGATTAATGCCGTTGTAATGACAACATCCGATTTTTTGGCATGTTTATGAATTGCTTCTTTTTGCTTTTCCTGACTTTCCCTGGAAAGTTCTTTTGCGTAACCACCTTTTGTTTCAGTCTCTTGCTCTTCTAATTCGACTTCCACAAATTTAGCTCCGAGACTTTCAACCTGCTCTTTTACGGCCGGTCGTACGTCGAATGCTTCAACGACGGCTCCGAGTCTCCGGGCGGTGGCAATTGCCTGCAATCCTGCGACACCTGCTCCTAATATCAGGACCTTTGCGGGAGGGATTGTACCGGCTGCAGTCATCATCATAGGCATATATTTACCTAGTGAATTGGCGGCAATCAGTACAGATTTATATCCGCTTATGGAACTCATAGATGATAGAGCGTCCATATTTTGGGCCCTGGAGATACGGGGAATGGCATCCACACCGAATGCTGTAATTTTGGCATCTTTTAATTGATCGACAAGCTTTTTGTCGTATAATGCCCAAAGAAAGCAGACCAAAGCCGTTCCCGGCTTCATCATTTTTATCTCTTCTTCGGTGGGTTTCTGCACTTTTAGCAAAATATCTGCAGAATTGTATAGTTCTTTAACATCTGGTACAATCTTTGCACCAGCTTTTTCATAGTCCCGATCGGGAAACGCGGCTTGTTTGCCAGCGTCTTTTTCCACGAGAACTTCGAGTCCATTTTTCTGAATGAGGCTTGATACCGTCTCTGGACTTAGAGCGACTCTCGTTTCGCCGGGAATAGTTTCTTTTAAAACAACGACTTTCACGATTTTCTATATTTTTATGTGAATAAAATTTGTTGCTATGCAAACATATATAAAACAAATAGAATTGCCAATATTTTTTTATATGTAAGTGTTTAATGTAACAGGGATTATAAAAAGCGTTTTTTTATACTTTCTCCCTTGATTACAATTTTCTAACTAATAATTAATATTTAAGATAAGAAACTCTTAATTATTAATGAAAGATTTAAATGCACTGAAAATTTACTTTTTGCCTATGAAATTTATATTAAATCTAAGTAAGGTAACGATTAGTGATTAGAAAACAGTTGCAGTTACAGTTTTTACGTAACGGGATAGTGCCTCGTTAAGACTGAATGTCATAAAAATAGTTATAAATTCTTTACTCTTGACAACGCTCTGTAAAATCTGGCATCTTTGATTACAGTTAAATCTTCATAAGAAGCACATACATATTTAATATTATAATGAGTACCGGTTTATATGAGAATTTTCAGGAGCAAAAATCGTTACGGGTGTGAAAGATATTTTATAATTAAATGAGTATATAGTTATATTAGTAAATTAGAAATCCAAAATAGTAAATAATTTCAAAATGGAAGATATTGCAGGTAAAACATTTAAAGTCGTAATTGTCGGCAGTGGCCCTGCCGGATTAACGGCTGCCATTTATGCGGCTCGCGCCGACTTAAAACCATTAGTATTTGAAGGCCCCGAACCGGGTGGTCAGCTTATGACAACTACGGATGTGGAAAATTATCCCGGATTTCCAGAAGGAGTTATGGGTCCTAAAATGATGGATCTATTCCGTGAACAGGCTAAACGATTTGGTGCCGACGCCCGGTATGGCATGGTAACCGACATCGAATTTGGTGAACGTCCATTTAAAATCACAGTGGATGAGGATACGGAAATTTTCGCGGAATCTATCATTGTATCAACAGGTGCTTCTGCCAAATGGCTGGGCCTTGAAAGTGAGCAACGTTTGCGTGGGTTTGGCGTATCCGCTTGTGCTACTTGCGACGGTGCTTTCTTCAGAGATCAGCACGTGATCGTTGTCGGTGGTGGCGATACGGCTATGGAAGAAGCAACCTTCCTGACCAAGTTTGCCAGTAAAGTGACTGTGGTCCACCGTCGTGATGAACTCCGTGCATCCAAAGCAATGCAGCATCGTCTTTTTAATAACCCTAAAGCTGAAATGATGTGGGAGAGCGAATTAGATGAAGTGCTGGGTGAAAAAACGGTTGAGGGTGTCGTTATCAAAAACGTTAAGACCGGTGAAAAAACAACTCTTAATGATGTGACCGGTGTATTTATAGCTATTGGACACAAACCAAATACCGACCTGTTTAAGGACGTGTTGGATATGGATGATGTCGGGTATATTCAGACAAAGAATAAGAGTTCCAAAACCAATTTCCCCGGTATTTTCGCCTGTGGTGATGCCCAGGACAGCCAATATCGTCAGGCCGTTACTGCCGCAGGATCCGGTTGTATGGCTGCTATCGATGCCGAAAGATGGTTAGGTGAGATGGAAACGGCAGAAGAAACAGAAGCCGTAGCTGATAAAAAGTAAAATTCAAATTACGTAATAAATTGTATTAAAAAGGCTTCTTAAGATATCTTAAGAAGCCTTTTTTTAAGGATGAAATACCTAAGCTTATTTTAAGATTTTAACCATCATTATCTTCATCCTCGTCTTCGTCATCTTCATCTTTATTGGCCTTCTTTTTCTTGTCTGAAGAATTGTCGCTTTCGTCCTCGTCTTCATCCTCATCTTCGTCTTCATCCTCGATGTTGATGATTTCGGCTTCTACTTCGTTTTCTTCATTGGGTTCTCTCTCAACAACTATGTTATAATCATTATAGAATAAAGCGAAAGCACCGAGCGCTGTAATAAGTGGACCCATAGCAAGGAGTGATGTTCCAAATCCTGCTACACCTATTGTGAGAGGTACATCCAGAAGTACATCTCCATCATCATTTTTAATAATAATACGGCGAATGTTTCCCTCTTTCAGAATCTGTTTGACTTTGCTTATTAGTTTGTCGCCGCTAATTCTGATTTCTTCAATTATTGTTTTGCTCATGACTTTACGCGTTTTATTTTCAAAAATAGTGTAAGGGTTTCACCTCTTTATAGTCTTATTACGAAAAGCAGTTATAAAAGATTCAAATTATGCTTGCTCACGTATTTTGTGCCTCAACTTATGGTGTGGATGCCCATTTAATTGATGTGGAAACGAATATTAGTGCCGGTATGCCGAAGTATTTCCTGGTAGGGTTACCGGACCGTTCGATCAGTGAATCGCGTGATCGTATCGAGGCGGCATTAAAAAATTCATCATATGAAATGCCGAGAGGACGTATTACGGTTAACCTGGCCCCGGCGGATCTACCCAAAGAAGGCAGTGCTTTCGATCTGCCGATAGCTGTAGGATTCCTGGCTGCATCGAGACAATTGAAAACTCAAAAATTGAAGACCACGCTGATACTCGGGGAATTGGCATTGGATGGACATTTACGTCCGGTGAAAGGTGTTCTTCCAATAGCTGTGGAAGCGCAAAAACAAGGCCTCGAAAATATCATCGTCCCTGAACCCAATGGTTTTGAAGCAGCTGTTGTAAAAGGAATTGATGTTTATGCTTTTAAACATCTGCATCAGGTCATAAAATGGTTGCAGGGGAATGAAAAATATGTTCCGGTGAATCTGGATGTCGACCAATTTTTTCGCGACAGCCAGTCAAAGAACGTGGTGGATTTCAGGGATGTGAAAGGCCAGGAGAATGTAAAACGAGCGATGGAAGTGGCTGCTGCCGGGGGACACAACATTATCATGGTGGGTCCGCCGGGTTCAGGAAAAACCATGCTGGCGAAGAGGCTTCCAACGATCCTGCCTCCGGTCAACCTGGATGAAGCACTCGAAACAACGAAAATACATTCGGTGGCCGGTATTTTACCGGAGGGCAAGGGCCTGGTGTCACAACGCCCCTTTCGATCTCCCCACCACACGGTTTCGGATGTTGCGTTAGTAGGCGGGGGAAGTATTCCAATGCCTGGTGAAATATCCCTGGCACATAACGGTGTCCTTTTTCTGGATGAATTGCCGGAATTTAAACGAAGTGCCCTGGAAGTATTGCGTCAGCCGCTTGAAGACGGACATGTTTCCATATCGAGAGCCCGAATGAGTGTTAGCTATCCGAGTAAAATAATGCTGGTCGCATCCATGAATCCGTCACCGACGGGCGATTGGTACGATCCGGATAATCCCAATGGAACCTCACCGGTGCAGATGCAACGGTATCTGAGTAAAATAAGCGGGCCTTTGCTCGATCGTATAGATTTGCATATCGAAGTCAATAAAGTCAGTTACGAGGAATTGAGCAGCAGGTCAAGTGGGGAAACATCGGATTGTATCCGGGAACGGGTGGTCAGGGCAAGAGAAATTCAGACGAAAAGGTTTCTGGGTATGAAAGGGATTTATTGTAATGCACAAATGAGTACCCGTATGGTGCGCAAAATGTGTCGAATTGAAAAAAACAGTTCCGAACTATTGAAAAAGGCGATCGATAAATTTGGATTATCGGCACGTGCTTATGATCGTATACTAAAAGTATCCCGCACGATAGCGGATCTTGACTTTTCGGAGGGTATAAAGACCTCCCATGTCGCCGAAGCCATTCAATATCGAAGCCTCGACCGGCAGGGCTGGATGGGATAATAGCAGTGAGCAGTTATCCGTAAATAGTATCAGTTGAATTCTTTACCTGGTAAAGAATAAATAAAACGTCCTGACTGTCATTTCGATGCCCTGTGGGACGTGGTAATCCTCTTCCGTAATATTATCAATAGGTTTCATCAACAGTATATCTATAAATAACTGACAACAATTAAGCAAAGATTATGGAAATCTTTTATTATGATTTACTATTATCAGAACATAAGGATTCTAAGATCAGTATACCTCAACAAAAAAGCGGCTGATACATGAGAAGGAATAAAAATTATTATTGGCTAGTAAAGAGTATGTCAATTCTAAGTGTATGTTTGTTCTTTCTAACATTTTTAGCCTATGGGGGACATAAATACTCTGTCAATAAACAAAAGCCACTACATCTTGTTCGTACGACGAAAGGAATGGTATCAGGCGTGCCTACTAAGACGGCGGGTGTTGAGGTTTTTAAAGGTATCCCGTATGCGGCAGCACCTGTAGGTGATTTGAGATGGCATGCTCCTCAACCACATAAAAATTGGGATGGAGTCTTGAAAGCAGGTGGTTTTTGTGCTAATTGCATGCAGGCTACGCAAAACCAGCAATTGAATCCACCGAATGTGAACAGGAAATCAGTATGGACAAAACCGTTCATGATTCCGAAAAGCCCGATTAGTGAGAATTGTCTCTATTTGAACATATGGACAGCGGCCAAGTCATCATCTGAAAAACGACCCGTTATAGTCTGGATTCATGGTGGTGGATTTCAAATTGGATCGGGATCGGTACCTGTTTATAACGGACAAGCGATGGCTAAAAAAGGAGTGGTTTTTGTAACGATCAATTACCGGCTCGGCGTATTCGGTTTCCTGGCTTTGCCGCAACTTAGCAAGGAATCGGAACATCATGCCAGTGGTAACTATGGATTACTCGACCAAATAGCGGCCCTTAAATGGGTAAAAAAGAATATAGCAGCTTTTGGAGGGGACCCGGAAAATGTGACGATCGACGGACAATCGGCAGGATCTTTTAGTATCAATTACCTGGTAGCTTCGCCATTGGCTAAAGGATTATTTCAACGGGCCATTGGAGAAAGCGGTGGTGATATGGTATCTGATCCAATGAAAACAACTATCAGTTTACAGCAGGCCGAAAATAATGGAGAGGAATTATTAAAGAAACTGCAGGTATCCTCGTTGGAGCAATTGCGAAAATTACCGGCAGACACCATTCGAAAAGTGGCCGGATCATTCAATCCGAATATTGACGGATATGTATTGCCGGAAAAAGTCTCAAAAATATTTGTTGAAGGCAAACAAAACGATGTCTCAACGTTAACCGGGTGGAATGTGGATGAAGGAACGGCTTTTTCCATCTATTCAAAACCGGTGAATGCCACAGAGTTTAAAAAAAGGGCAAAGCAGATTTTTGGGGATAAAGCAGGTCAGTTTTTAAAATATTACCCGGCGCAGACAGATAAAGAGGCTCAACAATCGCAAATGCATTTGACCCGCGATTTATTGATTGCCATTCAAAATTACGATTGGGCGAATATGCAAAGTAAAACAGGAGAATCGGATGTTTACCTGTATACCTTTGATCGTAAAGTACCGGCTGAGGGAAATTTTAAATTCTTTGGTGCTTTTCATTCAGGCGAAATTGCCTATGCACTCGACAATCTCAGTTACCTGAAGAGGCCGTGGAAGTCTGTCGATAGAAAATTGGCCAATATCATGTCCTCTTACTGGGTTAATTTTGCCAGGACCGGAAATCCAAATGGTAAAGGTTTACCGGAATGGCCGGTATATAAACTCGATAAGAACCAGGATATGGAACTCGGCAAAACAACTGGTCCTCAACCTGTACCGAATAAAGCAGCCATGGATTTTTTGATCAGGTATTTCAATAAGTGAATTTTATTTGAGATCATTGAATGAAGCTTTATAATTTTGAGACGATAGACGGTCAACCGTAGACAGTAGTTACCCGGGTGCTTTTTAATCATGCTTTTACATTGAGAATCGCGGATACGCACGGATGGAAGGATTAACGCGGAAAGTTTTAAGACTGAGAAGGCGATTAGTAAACCCAATAGCCGTATTTGTTATTAGACAAGATACTTTGATAAAATCCAAATACGGAACAGCGTAATCCGTTAAGATCTGTGATTCAGACAAATTAAAAGCGAGCATCAGGTAACAACGCTCTTCTGTCTGTTGTTAGTGGTCTATGGTCCTTTTTTTAAACTTAGTTTATCTGTTATTTCCGTATTCCAATATTCAGCATCCGGAATCACCTATTTCATAAATTCTAAAAAATTAAAAATTCTAATTTCTGATTACTACATTCTATATTCTTTTTAAAGCTTTAATACACTTAATAACATCGTAACTAAATAACATCTAAAGTCTGATTTCAGAATAGAACCCTGATGCCCAATCAATTTGCCGATATAGCTTTTCCGACAGCGGTACGTGAAGTATTTACATACCGGATTCAGGATAAAATGATAGATAAAATAAGTGTCGGGATGCGTGTTTGGGTGCCTTTGCAATCGCATATGGCAATTGGGATGGTCGTCAGGTTACACAACCATAAACCGGATTTCAAAACAAAGGATATCGCACGGATTCTGGATGATACACCGGTGATGTCCGAGGAAATGCTGGCGTTAACGGAGTGGGTACATCGTTTTTATTATGCAAGCTGGGGAGAAACGATACAGGCGGCATTACCGGTTGGAATGAACTTCCAATCGGAAAAGTATATCAAACCGGGTAATGGCCTTCAGTTACCAAATCTTGGTATTGAGAAAGAGATTATAGAGTCGATTTTAGAAGGTGGACAATACAGCCTTAAGGAGGCTGAGAAAAGGTGGAAAGAATCCGGTACGAAAATCATAAAAAGGCTTGTCAAAAAGGGGTTGCTGGAAATATGGGAAGAGCCTAAAGTTAAAATTGAGGCTAAAAAAGAAAATCGCTGGAATTGGGCCACTCGTGTTGATGGTGATACGATCAATGAGTATTGGTCGAATTATTCAGAAGGGAAGCAGCCAAAATGGGTTAAGGCTCTGAAAGAGTTATATGATTATGGACATCCGGTGCGGCAAAGCCAAATAAGTAATTTTGAATTTGTTAATTCATACAGTTTAAAGCGAATCCAAAAAGAAGGATTGATTAAAGTCGTTAAGGTGCCTGTCAAGCAGGAAGTCCCAGACCTGGAATATGATCCAACTAAAATAAAGACACTGAATATCTATCAGAAAGAGGCTTACGACCTGATTGCCAATAAAATTGATGAGGAAGAGTTTCAGAATTTCCTGTTATTCGGTGTTACTGGCAGTGGTAAAACGGAAGTCTATATCCATGCATTAAAAAAAGTATATGAACAGGGTAAAGGAGGCCTGGTTTTAGTACCCGAGATTGCCCTTACACCTCAAACGGTTCGCCGGTTTTATCAGATATTCGGTGATAATATCGCTGTTTTACATAGCCGACTCAGTGAACGGGAACGGTATGATGCCTGGCAGGACCTGCAGAACGGTAAAAAGAAGATTGCGATTGGGGCACGGTCGGCTGTATATGCCCCGGTGAAAAATCCTGGTATCATTATTATAGACGAAGAGCATGATTCATCGTACAAGCAGGAAGACCCGTCCCCTCGTTATCATGCACGGGAAGTGGCGATTATGCGTGCCTACAGGAATAATGCTGTTGTTGTTATGGGATCCGCTACGCCAAGTATGGTAAGCCTCAGAGCGGCACAAACGGGTAAAAGCGTGATGTTGAAATTGCCGTCACGTCATGCTAAAGTAGATATGCCGGAGGTAAAAGTCCTCGATTTAAAACAATATCAGAAGGCTTTAAGGGGGCCGTTGGCCATTCCGTTATATCTTGATATTGAGCAGGCTCTGGCACGGAATGAACAAATAATTCTCCTATATAACCGGAGAGGTTTTGCCAATTATTTACAATGTGAATCGTGCGGCCACATCGAAGAATGCCCGCATTGTTCCGTGAGCCTGACTTATCACAAATACCAGAATAACCTTCGTTGCCATTACTGCGGTTACAGCCGGCCTGTCCGGCATACATGTCATTCTTGTGGAGCGAAGACGGTAGTACAAAAAGGTTCCGGAACACAGCAGGTTGAAGAAGAGATTTCCACATTATTCCCGGAGGCAAGGATTTTAAGAATGGATCAGGATACTACGAGTGGTAAAGATGCCCATGCGCGAATCCTCAATAAATTCGGGCGTAAAGATGCCGATATATTAATAGGAACGCAGATTGTGGCCAAGGGCCTCGATTTTCCGGATGTCACCGTTGTTGGTGTTGTTAATGCCGATACCGAACTGGCATTCCCATCGTACAGGTCGGGAGAACGGATGTATCAGCTGTTAAGCCAGGTTGCCGGACGTTCAGGCAGATCCGAAAAAAAGGGAATTGTCTATTTTCAGACATGGCAGCCTGAGCACTTGTCTGTTGCGTGTGCGAGGAAACATGATTATGAAAGCTTTGCCAGGCAGGAAATGGTATACAGGGAAGAGTTGGCTTATCCGCCCTTTTCCCGGATTCTTCAATTCAATTTTAAATCAAAAGATGGAACGGCAGTCCACAAAGTGGCTCATGCGTTTTCCAAATGTATCGTGGAAGCAGGGAATAACGCCCCGGTTTTGGGTCCTTCTCCATCTGCTATAACAAGGGTTTATAATGAATATCGCTGGGAATGCCTGCTGAAAATCAGTCCTTCTAACGGTGCCAATGCAATAGAGCGGTTGCTCGATCATGCTTTTCAATTATATGAATCGAAGAAACCGAAAGGAGCTTCTAAAGTACGCATTACCGTGAATGTGGATTCATTATAAAATCGGAGGACGAAGAGCGGAAAACGGATACTGAAATTCTCTTAATAAACCCAATAACTCAATTTGCTCAATAACTATTTACTCTATGCGCTATGCTCCATGCTCATTAATTTTATTGCCAAACGGGAAGAGCGAAATCGACAGTTATCTATTTTCTAAAAATGATATTTCATTATAGGTTTAAGTCAGTGTATATTTGCCTTGTGGAGATAATTAGTGTATGATTGTAAAATGTCGAAATTATTTTAATACGGATTTTTATAACCATCGTACCGCAAACAGGATAAAACTACGGCTATGAATAGTCAGAATGATCTTTTTGATGGAATAACTCTTCAATCCATTGTCGAATCAATGATATTTGCCAGTGATACCCCGATATCAGCAGAAGATTTATGCCGGGTAATACATGAGACTGATGAACGTATTGAGCTCCTGCCCGGGGATATCGAACAGATTGTCGGAGAATTGAATGATGATTATAATGAAACGGGACGGGCCTTTGAGATTCAGCATATCGGTGGCGGATATACCTATTCGACCGATAATCGTTATCATAAATGGCTCCAAAAATTTCAACATGAGAATGTTTCAAGAAAGGTCACTCCTTCTGCTCTTGAGGCACTGGCCATCATAGCGTACAAACAACCCATCACCAAACCGGAGATCGATCATATCAGGGGTGTTGATTCAGGTTATATTGTCCGTCAGTTATTGGAGAAAGAACTGGTTGAGGTAGCCGGAAGAGCTGAACGCCCCGGACGTCCATTATTATATAAGACCAACATCAATTTTCTGAAACATTTTGGAATCAACTCCGTTGAAGAATTACCCCGGCCAAGGGAGATCAATGAAATATTGCAGGATGATGATATGGCGGAACACCGTCAGATTATGTTGGAATTGAGAGCGGAATTAGCGCAAGTCCAGAATGGAAATGAAGAAGAGCATGAAGCCTGATTTCATAGCCGTTAATAGTTCAGTCAGTTAATAAACACCTTTTTATATAGAAAGCAGCATTAAAGTATGTCAAACGGGAAATACGGTAGATATCAGAGGAAAAAGAAAAAAGGCAAAGCTCCTTATGTAGCTACGAAGAAAACCCAGCCGGAGATTATGAGATTAAATAAATACATCTCACGATCCGGTATTTGTTCAAGGCGCGATGCCGACCAGTTGATTGCGGAGGGTAAGGTTACCGTGGATGGTGAAGTAATAACCGAAATGGGTACAAAGGTGAAACCTTCTGCGGAAGTAGTAGTGGATGGTAAAAATATAAATCCCGAGCCTTTTGTCTACATCCTGATGTATAAGCCACATGATACCATTACGACTACAAATGACGAAAAAGGCAGGCGTACGGTCATGGACTTTATTGAGAGTGCAACAGGTAAAAGGGTTTATCCCGTAGGACGCCTGGACAGAAATACAACCGGCGTGTTATTATTGACCAATGATGGCGAACTGACCAACAGGTTAATGCATCCGAGTTATGAAACGGGCAAGCTATATGAGATTATCTGCGACCGACCTATCATGAAGGAGCAGATGGATCGGCTCAAAAGCGGTGTAGAGCTCGAGGACGGCAAGGCCTCGGCTTATTTTACACGGTGGGAACTTCCTTATAAAAATGTTATCACTATTGGAGTACATGAAGGCAGGTATCATATGGTTCGCCGTATGATCGAGGCCATTGGAGCCGAAGTGAAGGAGTTGAAGCGGACAAACTATGCCGGTTTAACACTTAAGGGATTACGACCGGGACGCTGGCGTTATCTCCGGCCGGATGAAATTAATAATCTTCGTAAAAGCGTTAAGTTGAAAGAATTGAAAATCAGTAAATAAGTACTATGAGTCGGCATGCTGTAAGAAAAGAGACCGGTGCAATTCCTTCCACACAGAATCTTCCAATCACGTATGATTTGTATGTACCGGATGTAACTGATTCACTCCCTGTTATTATTTTTCTGCACGGTTTCAAAGGTTTTAAGGATTGGGGGCCTTTCCCGGATGCTTGTATAGAGATGGCAGAGCATGGTTATGCGGTTGTTGCCATGAATTTTTCCATGAATGGAATAGGTGATAATCCAACGGAATTTGACCGCTTTGATTTGTTTGCCAAAAATACATTGTCGCAGGAACAAGATGATGTTAAATGTATTCTGGATGCTATAAAAAGCGGACAAATCTCATCGGGTAAAGCTGTTTTGGAGACATCAAGGATTGGTGTGGTTGGACATTCCCGGGGTGGGCATACCGCTATTGTGGCAGCTGCTAATTTCGATGAAATAAGTTGCCTGGTCACCTGGGCCGCTGTGGCTGATTATAATAAGCACTGGTCTGCTGAGATGATAACCGACTGGAAATCAAAAGGCTATACAAAGATATTAAACTCGCGAACCGGTCAAAGTATGCGTGTTGATAAAGTGGTTTATGATGATGCCCGTGAAAACGCTGATGCCTTAATGGCAATAAACAGGATTAAAGAACTGTATATCCCGATATGTTTTATTCATGGTAAAGAAGATGAGGCCGTTTCATATAAAAGTGTTAACCGGCTTTACGAACAATGTCCGGGTAATGAAAAGAAACGTGTTATCATACCTCATACCGGTCATACCTTTGGGGGTTCTCACCCGTTTGAGGAAGATACGTTACCCGATTCTTTTGCTGAATTATTAGATATTACTATAAATTGGTTTGATTCTAATCTTTAGATGTTTTTTAAGATTTATTCGATAAATTAAAGAAAGCATTGGATGTGTAGGTAAATGACCAGATTTAAGAAAAAATCGGAGTTTTATCATTACCAGGAACCGCCCTATATATTATAATTGGCCCACCTTGATAAGTGGGATTTTAGTTGTTGTAATCTTATTCATCAGCAACACGCCCCGGTTGAGAGCTCAGGGTAAGGATAAACCCCTTGTCCTAAATCGGGAATTTGTTAAAACGGCTCAGCAGGCCATTGATTCGGTTTACGATTTCAACTATGCCGCTTCAGAAAAGATCCTGAAACCATGGAAAGAAAAATATCCTCATAGTCCTTTGTGGCAATTCTGGAAAGGGCTGCATGTATGGTGGAAAATGCTCCCGGATCTTTATAATAAATCGCATGATAAAGAACTGGTATTCGAGTTCTCGAAGGCGGATTATATGTGTTCACGTATTTTAAGTAACGATCATCAAAACCTCGATGCGCTTGTTATTAAAGCGGCTAGTAATGGGTTTTTAGCACGTTATTATTCAAATCGTGAAGAGTGGCTTAAATGTTTTCAATATGGTAAACAAGCAATGGATGCTTTGTTTCTGATTCAGAAGATCGATCCGTCGATACCTGATATCAAATTTGGCCTGGGTATTTATAATTATTATACGGCCTATCTTCCGGAAGAATACCCTTTATTAAATAAATTTTCATGGATCTTACCTGAGGGTGATAAAGAAAAAGGGATCAAAATGTTGAAAACAGCGGCGGATAGCAGTGCTTTTGTCCGACCTGAATCCATTTATTTTCTGGGGCGTATCTATATGACGGGAGAGCATCAAATACCGTTAGCTATCAAATATTTTCAAATATTAAACCGGAAATATCAGCATAATGCTTATTATAAGATGATTCTGGCTCAAATTTATTATGAAAATGAAGATTACTATCGTGCCATGAATTTGATCGATACTTCATTATCAGAAGCAGAAAAGAATCCGGGACCCTTTACATATGCTCTGAAAGAACATATGTACTCTATCAAAGGATTAATCCTATTTAATTTTGGCGAAACAAAAAAAGCTATAGACTTTTTCAAAAAGACTCAGCAAATTAGTAAGAGCTCACCGGAAGGTGTGAACCGTAACGACTATCTTTTGGCAGGGTATTATTTAGGGCGTATTTATCAGGGTATGAAAAAAGATAAATTGGCTCAAAAGTATTATGGGGATGTGGGTAAAATTCATTCCGATTCTAAATTTGTAACCCTGGCAAAAAAAAGTTTGGATGGTTTAAAGAAGAGGTAAGGAAAACTGAACGGCTATTAATTGATACAAATGAAAAATTGGCCTGAGGTTCAATTTATAAAAAGGAAACGCCAAAAGTATATCCGAATCAGAGTCCGGCCTGAAAAGATTATTGTCTCTGCTCCAAAACGGTGTAGTAAGAGAGAAATGAGCAGTTTTCTTCAGGACAAAACGGAGTGGGTGAATGCTACGCTCTTTAAAATGAAGAAACAGGTTGCAGAACTGGAGAAGCGGAAAGCGGATAACGAAGGTAAGATATTACTTCGCGGGGAATGGAAGCCGCTAATGAAAGTCAGGATTAACAATTCCGGGGATCGATGGGATTTTTTTGAAAGGGATAACCGGCTTCTTTACGCACCACCTGCAGGAGTAAGCGATTATCCGCCTGAAAAGGTGTTACTGAGTTTTTATCATTACTGTGCCAAACAGGAAATACCTGAACGTTTTTACAACTATTCAGAAAACCTGCCTTTTGAATTCAATAAAGTTTATATACGTTCGCAAAAAACAAAGTGGGGAACCTGTTCGAGCAAGAAGAATATTTCATTTAACTGGCGCCTGGTCAAATGTCCGTATTGGATTTGGGAATACCTTTTTATCCACGAATTATGCCATACCGTTCACATGAATCACAGTAAAGAATATTGGGCCCTTGTAAACCGGTATTATCCCGCATACAAGAAAGCAAGAATGTGGATTAAGGAAAACGGGATGTTGATTTTTGATACTCCCTGAATAATTATAATACTCGCATTCAGTCTTATGTTTCACAGAAACATAAGACTCGCTGTACGGGTAAGTTAAGCAAATTCTGTTTCCAACGATTCAACAGGGATGATGAGCGGATGATTTTTTATTTCAAGCGTAAAAAGTTTGGCGGGCGGTAAATTCAATAGGACAAGTTTCTCATCACAACAATACTTGGAAACCAGGTCTTTCTCGTACTTACACCGGAATTTTTTGAAATTCAGGTATTTATAATAGGTGATATACGTTCCCTGTTTGCAATATTCGAGCTTTTTCTTCCAAATTTTACGACTTTCGCCTTTGGGTAAACTCTCATAAGGAATACTGGAGAATATATAGTCGTAACGATAGTTGGAATCAAAATTCAAAAAATTCTGATTGTGAATTTTAACATTAAAAGGAGTACCGTATTTTTTCTCTATGATATCAAAGAAGTGCTTATTGATTTCAACAATGTCAAAATGATCCTTGGGCCCCAGGTTTTTAATGATACGCTTCGTAAAGGCTCCTGTTCCGGGTCCTATTTCAAGTATATTTACTGCTGATCGTTTCTTTTTTCTTAAATTTTGCTGCAATATTTGGGTGATGTCCCGGGCGAGAAATTTCGAACTCGGTGCAATGGAGCCGGTATATCGCATATCTTTAAGAAAGTATTTAAAGTATAGCAAACTTCTGGATACTTAATGGAATATTACTGTTACATGTATATGGGAAAAAACAGAATCTTAACAAATTTTCATGGTTAATTGTATAATAACATGCTATATATCAATTTATTCCCAAATAACAATGATATTTTTAATGTTTTTACAATCATTATGGTTCTCGAAGACCATTCATTTTCTGATATATACATTTGAAGATTTTGAATTATAGATTAAATCATAATCCAAATCAATAAACATGTTTAATAATCAATAACAGGGAATATGACAACCTGAACAATTTTTGAAATCTTTATTAATATATCAAATTAAAACGTATTAGTTAGTTGTTTAGAAAATTATATTGTCAACTGCTTATAAAAATTCTAAATGGGGCATTATTCTACCAATTCTTTGAGAGCTGAGCGCATAATCTCTATATCACCCCGGGTATTATAAACATTCGGCGCCACCCGAATGGCACTACCCCGGAAAGACACCGAAATGTTTTTATCCTGAAATTTTTGTTTGGCGACCTCTGTTTTAACATGTTTAGGTAGACGGATACCAAAAATATGGCCGGCTCTGTAGGCAGTATCTTCAATTTTATAACCCAAAGCGTCTAAATTATCTATTAACTCATCACTGAGCGCCCGGCAGTAATCTTGTATATTACTAACCCCCCAATCGAGAATTTGTTGTAAGGCCGCTTCCATCATCGGGACAAGAATAAAATTACTGCGTTCGCCTACATCAAATCGTACAGCTCCCGGTTGATATGCATTTTTATAATTCACTAACTGTGAAAAGTCACGGCTTTCTTCACGTAAAAGCCAGTTTTCTTCTATCGGTATGCCATTTGTGAATCGTTCACTAAAATAAGCTAAGCCGATAGAATATGGCCCCATTAGCCATTTGTATCCGGCACATATTAATGCATCGGGCTGGATTTCCGCAATATCAAAAGGCAGGGCGCCTATACTTTGTGTCCCATCTATAACAAAATATGCACCGGCACTGCGGGCTTTTTCCCCTATTGTTTTTAAATCAAACAAAGTTCCATCGGTCCAGTGAACATTGCCCAGTGCCACTAATAGGGTGTTCTCATCAATGGCTTCATTTATGGCTTTATTCCATTCCGCTCCGCTTCCGTGGCGGCTAATCTGTCGGAATTCAGTATTATTTGACCGGGCATATCGTAACCACGGGTAATAATTACTCGGGAATTGTTCCTCGGCAACGACAATGTTTTTTCCGGATGAATTGGGAAGATTACGAGCTACTACGGCCATCCCGTAAGAAACAGAAGGAATAATAGCTATATTCATGGGGTCTGATGTGTTGATTATACGGGCGAAGAGATTACGAAGTTCATCACTCTGTTGGAAGAAGTCGTCCGGATGAACTCTCCATGGCTCTCTTTTTAGCCGGATGCCATTGATCCCGGCTTCTTCAACAGATTTGAGCAATGGAGACATATAAGAGCAATTGAGGTAATGGAAATCGTCAGGTAGCGTAAATAAATGTCGTTGATTATTCATTAGTATTATGTTTTGTTAATTGATCAAGGACTTGAAATGAGGTCGGGCCATATTGAAAAAGAACATCGAGCACACTACACCATGGCTCAAAATCTTCGAAATGCTGCCGGTATACCGGATGGATAAAATCAGGATCTTTCCGTCGTTTGGCCTGACGTTGATAATGCCGGCTTTTATATTCCTGGTATATCACATCTGCACCAATGCGTTCAGCAAAAAGATCAGGATCAGAGCTATATTCGGTAATATAACTCGCCGATTCCAATTCCTTATCAAGATAAAGAAAGGTGAAAAGACGATTACGAAAATAGTTGTTAAAATCCATTAAAAATTCAAAGTCAGTGGCTTTTTGGAAATCTGCTGTTATTTCGGGCTCATAAAAATCAAAATAGATACTGTTACGATAATTGAAATTCAAAGCTCGTAAAAGAGGTGTAATCCAATCCTGCGAGTGATCTATACGAACCTGATTAACCGGTTTGGATCGATCTTCTGTTCGTACGGGAATATTGATCCACTGCGTCCCGCCAGGAGTCCTTATCCTGGCCCTGTGAATCCTGCTTTTCCTGGAAAACTTCTCCACATCCTGTAATACGGCCCGGTCTGCCTGCAGCAAAGCAGCCAGGTAATACAAGTCAGGAGCGAAACAGGGCGTTAACAGGGCAAGTTTCATATCATTTTAATTAATTCTAATACACGTATGTGTGGCATAAAATACATAATCAGGAATGATATTGTCAGATCATAATCCTTCACTTTAATAACGTTATTGATTTTTGTTGTTGACCAGCAATAGTATCCTTATTTTTAGTTTTATCGATAATTGCGAATTATGTAAATAAAATTATTACAAAATGTCAGAAAACGTACGCGTAAGATTTGCTCCTTCACCAACCGGATTATTACATATTGGGGGATTACGTACTGCCCTGTATAACTATTTATTTGCACGACATCATGACGGTGAGTTTATTCTTCGTATTGAAGACACTGATCAGAATCGTTATGTGGAGGGTGCTGAGGAAGATATTATTAAATCATTGAAGTGGGCGGGACTCGGATATGATGAGGGCCCCGATATTAATGTCGAAGGGAAATACGGCCCCTATCGCCAGAGTGAACGGTCAGAGTATTATCAGAAATATGCCGAACAGCTTATTGAAGAAGGATATGCTTACTATGCTTTCGATACGGCAGAGGAAGTTAACGACATGCGGGAGCGTCTGCAAAAATCGGGGAACCCGTCACCGAAATATGATGCAATCACGCGTATGGCGATGAAAAACAGCCTGACACTATCCAAAGATGAAGTGGATCGCAGGCTGGAAGCGGGAGAAAAGTATGTGGTGCGTTTAAAAGTGCCCCGCCGGGAGACCATCCGGTTTGAGGACGAAGTACGTGGTTTTGTGTCTTTCGAGAGTCACGGACTTGATGATCAGGTTTTACTGAAATCAGATGGTTTGCCCACTTATCATCTGGCAAATGTTGTGGATGACCACCTGATGGGTATCACCCATGTGATTCGTGGAGAAGAATGGTTGAGCAGCGCGCCAAAACATATCCTGCTTTACGAATATCTGGGATGGGAATCGCCCAAGATGGCACATCTCCCTCTGATAATGTCGCCCGAAGGTGGAAAACTTTCCAAGCGTAATGCTGATAAACTGGGTATACCGGTTAACGTGCGTGATTATATCCAGCAACGTTATGAGCCGGAAGCATTAGTCAACTTCCTGGCATTTTTGGGATGGAGCCCGGGTGATAATCGTGAAGTATTAAGCCTTGATGAGTTGATATCCGAATTCAGCCTGGACAGAGTGAGTAAAAGTGGTGCCGTTTTTAACATCAACAAGTTAAATTGGTTCAACGAACAATATCTGCGCTCCCGTTTGGAAGTCGACCTGTTGCCGGAGGTTAAAGAGATAATTAAGGAATATGGTTTCGATGGCTATTCCGATGAATTTATCATGCAAGTCATCAAGCTCATGAAAGAACGGGCCCAACTGGTAAATGAATTTGTTTCGCAGGGCCAATATTTCTTTGAAGCTCCACAGGCCTATGATACCAAAACACGCAAAAAAGCATGGAAAGATAATACGGGCGATTTGGTTCAGGCTTATATATTACGTCTTCAAAAGATGAATGAAGATGATTGGGAACCCGCAAAAATTAAGGATGAGTTGAAAAACGTACTGGCTGAAAAAGAAGTAGGTTTTGGAAAACTGGCCCTGCCGACACGCCTTGCCGTAACGGGAATGGGCTTTGGACCCGATTTATTTCAGACGTTGGAACTATTAGGAAAAGACGATGTTATAAATCGCCTTAAAAAAGCTGTCTCCGAATTGGGATAAAAGCTATTATTTACAAAACAGTGAATTAACGTTTTTTTGCCAAAGAGGATTTCTCCACTTCGACCGGAATGACGAGGGATGCGTTTGGATGAGGATTCGAAACTTACTAAAAGTCTTCCGAATTCATATTCCGCAGTTTTTCCAGGAATTAATCAACGGGTAGTTATTTTTAAACGTATAAAACAGCGGATCAAATATTTTTAGCCGCTGTTAATCTTTTCGTATAGGTTTTGGAGAATATTAATAAAGAGACGTTGATAATAAACCGCCCTTCCATTATTTAGTTATTAAAATCAATTTGACCCTTATCTAAAATATGTTATCTTTTGTAATGTTTAATTGTTAAAATATCATCAAAAAATGGATAGCAGCATATGTTAGATACTCAGGCATTACTTAAAATAGAGGGGGTAAGTAAATCATATAATGGGGTTGAGGTTCTTGAAAATATTACGTTCACGCTCAATGGTGGAACCTGTTTTGGTTTAGTCGGTAATAACGGTGTCGGAAAATCGACTTTGATCAATATTCTTATTGATTTAATCAGGGCAAATTCAGGACGTATTGAAATAGACGGAAAAACCTATGAACAGAATGGAATGGAGATCAGGCAAATTATGGGAATTTTGCCTGAAGCCAGTCCAATAAATGAAGAGTTGACAGCTTATGAGCAATTGTGGTTGACTGGTTTGATGTATCGAATACCTAAAAATGAGTTATCAACACGAATTAATAGTCTGTTTTCATATTTTTTTGATGATATGAAAGAGTTGTATCAGGATTGTGCCTCCTATTCAACCGGCATGCGGCAAAAATTAGGTCTCATTGCCGCGCTGATGCACAAACCGAAAATACTAATTCTGGATGAGCCTTTTTCCGGTTTGGATCCCACTTCATCGCATCAACTGATTGAGTTTCTCAATAGTTATTTAAATACTGATCGGGTAATTTTATTATCCTCTCATAATCTATCCTATGTTGAGAAAATTGCTAATCGGGTTGGCATTCTTCATGAAAAGCATTTTGTCTATGACGGCTCGATGGAAGATTTGACGGAAAAAGGCACGCGTGTTATAGAACACTCTCTATTCGAATTAATAAAACCGCAGCGTAAAGATGAAGGGGGAATACAATGGCTGATGAATTAGAGAAACTCAATTTTAAAGACTTGCTGTGGTTTACGTTAAAAACGAAGTTCCGTATTGCTTTTCTATCAGATAAAACCGCCGTTAAAAATATTCTTAGGGGTTTGTATTTCCTGTTTTTAATGGGGATGGGTGTACTATACGGGTTCCTCTATAATATAATAATGGCCAAAAGTAATATTGCAGGGATAGATATTAAAGCAAAGGTCTTCATCATTGTGACCATTATAGTTGTTCTGGTTATCAGGAACTATCTTCCGACGTTTAATCCTCCTTCCACTCTCATTTCCCGAATATATCCGGTTAAAAATTATCAAAAAACGATTATAAATATAGGTTCAGACTTAGTTACAAGTGTCACCATATTTATGACTGGTTTCATCATACCGTTTACTCTCGTTGCCCAATCATATACGATTCTGGATGTTCTCTTATTAATGATTATGGGAATGAGTGCTATTTTAATAGATCGGGGTATAAGAATACAAATGGAGTATGAAACAAAAAGTGGTAAACGTTTATTTAGTGGCACAGTATTAATTTTGATTGCCTTCATTGCATTTTTAACGCAATTATACTGGTTTTATAATCAGCTATTTGTGGTGATCTGGGGAATATCTTTGCTTTTATTGACCATATCGTTTCTATACAGCATTTGGGTTGATACATCAATAGATGGCACTCCTAAAGCACATAAAAGGAGAGACGTAACTACTGATGCTCCATCGGTCCAATCTATGTTTCGTCATATTTATCTGCGTGATAAGAAATACCGGAGACTATTAATCTCACTGCTCATCAAAATTATGTTGATATATGAAGTTTCTCTGGTGAGCCATGAGCAATCGGTTTTCACAATGGCCCTTTTCATCTCTATGATTATGAGTCCTTCCATCATTTTCAGCTATATACATAACAATTTTTTTGGCCATTTCAGAGAGTTGTGGTTGGGGAGTAAAGTCTATACACATGATCCCAGGTTTATTTTTAAACTATATTTACAGTCTTTGGTATTTCCCTTGTTGGTTGACTTTTCCTTAACGATTGTTTTGTTGGGCGTGGGGATGTATCTCGGTTTATTAACTATGATATGGGTTCTCGGTTACCTGGTTCAGTTGATTATGTTTATATATTTAGGCTTTTTCATATCTATTCAAAAACCAATTAAGATTACTGAAAATATGGGACGCAGTTTTAAGCGATCCACTTCTCAATTGTATAGTTTACTTATGATTGTATTTGTTATTTTTACCGGTTTTGTCATTGTCATGAAATGGTACTGGTTTTTTCTATTAGTGATACCGGCCGCATATGTCATGCATCGAAAGATGTTTGATTTCTATGAGTCACGATCTCATACGGTTTATTCCACAATATTTTAAAGGAAGGTTACTTACCAGGAAACAACTAATTTAACGCAGATTCTTGAGGATATACATCATCTGTTCCGGAACATATTTTTCAGTATTGGTATTTGTAATTACCGTCTTTTTATGTTCCTTGCTTTGGGTTACGTTAGTATAATCATCTTCATTATAGTGATATATTTGCCATTGTCCTTCGGAATATTCCAAAGCTGTCAGATTTTCGATCCAATCGCCTGAATTGAGATATAACACCGAACCATCCGAATTGCGATAAATACTGATATTCGGATGGTGGATATGTCCGCAAACGACATAATGATAACCGCTTTCTATCGCCAGATCGGTTGCCGTTTTCTCGAAATCATGAATATATTTTATGGCGCTTTTAACGCTGTCCTTAATCTTTTTCGAGAATGAAAAACGGCCTTTTCCGAATAAATCTGACCAGAAATTAACAAGTTGATTTAATGTGATCAGAAAATCGTAACCTATAGCTCCCAGTTTAGCCAGCCATTTGGAATACTGCATAGTGACATCAAATATATCACCGTGGAAGAACCATGCCTTTTTTCCATCGAGATTTAATACCACTTTGTCTTTCAGATGAAAATTAGCGAGTTGTAATCCTGAAAATTTTCGCAGCATCTCATCGTGATTGCCGGTCAGATAATAGACCGGGATATCGGATGTAACAAAATCCAGGATACGTTTTATCACTTTTCGATGGGCTTCAGGCCAATAATTTTTTCTGAATTGCCAGATATCAATGATATCTCCATTCAAAATGAGTACTTCAGGATCAATTCCCTCAAGATAATTTAGAAGCTCTTCAGCATGACAGCCGTAGGTTCCCAAATGTACATCCGAGATGACAGCAACTTGTATTTTTCGTATATGGGGCATATTGGTTTTTGTCCTAATTAACCCAATACATGTAAATAAAGTATTTCCCGGAAGTTAAATTATTATTAATTGCACATATGACCGGCAACAATTATCTGTAGTAAATTTTTGAATAAACCTACTTGTTATTGCAAATATTTTTAGGATTGCCTAAATTTTACGTATTAAATTTAAAATATAGTCCAAAATATTTTTTAAAATCAGATCTGTATGAATTATAAAGTCGATTAGGGGATATTATGAAATGGGATTCCCACCTTGATACATCGCATCTTTCGTTAGAAGACGTGCATTCATCTATAGATACCATTAGTCAGAAAAGTAAATGGAAACGGCTGGTTGCTTTCCTTGGGCCCGCATATCTGGTTAGCGTAGGATATATGGATCCGGGTAACTGGGCAACGGATATCGCAGGTGGCAGCCGTTTTGCCTATGACTTGATATGGGTACTGCTTCTTTCCAATATGATGGCTGTATTATTACAATATCTGAGTGCCAAGCTTGGATTGGTGCGTGGTCGTGATCTTGCCCAGGCTTCCCGTGAGACCTATTCTCCGGTAATAAATTTTATGCTATACATCCTTGCGGAAGTGGCTATTGCGGCAACAGATCTTGCTGAAGTGCTCGGTATGGCAATCGGACTCAATCTATTGTTCGGTTTACCTATGTTAATCGGTGTTTCCATAACGGTTCTCGATACATTTTTACTACTCCTGTTTCAACGGTACGGGATGCGCAAGATGGAAGCTTTTATTGTGGGGCTGATTTCAATAATAGGCATTTCGTTTCTTATTAACTTGATTTTGGCAAAGCCGGATATGAGCCAGGTTGTCACCGGTTTTGTTCCCGCTTTACCCGGTTCATATGCGCTTTACATAGCGATCGGTATCATTGGCGCCACTGTGATGCCGCATAACCTCTATTTGCATTCCGCCCTCGTTCAAACACGTAAGATCTCTCCAACCAAATCCGGGTTGAAATCAGCCATCAAATTCAATCTGTTCGATTCTGTAATAGCTCTAAACCTTGCTTTTTTTGTAAATGCAGCTATTCTCATTTTAGCCGGAGCGACATTTTTTTCAACAGGCCATTATGAAGTGGCAGGTATCCAACAGGCTCATCATCTGTTGGAACCGTTACTGGGTTCAACACTGGCTCCGATATTATTTGCCATTGCTTTAATTGCCGCCGGACAAAGTTCCACTATAACCGGTACACTGGCGGGACAAATTGTTATGGAAGGTTATCTTCACCTGCGTATACAACCCTGGCTGAGACGATTGATAACACGTTTATTGGCCATTATTCCGGCTTTTTTAACGATTCTCTATATGGGACCGAGGGCTTCGGATGAATTGTTGATATTAAGTCAGGTAATCTTAAGCCTGCAGTTAGGTTTTGCTATCATACCTCTTATTCATTTTGTAAGTGACAAAGAAAAGATGAAAGAAAATGTGATTGGTATCTGGGTAAAAATTGCAGCATGGGTCACAGCAATTATTATAATCGCATTAAATGTGAAACTGGTTATTGAAACATTGTCTGATTGGCTGAAAGCTGTTGATATGCTCTGGCTGCAAATACCGGTTATTATAATTGCCGTCGGAGCCGGAATATTATTGATTTATATCTCTTTTAAACCGGTTACATCACGCCGGAAATTTGGCTTACGGACACCACACACGCATGCCGACAAACCTCTTGGTGAGTTACTGGAAGCTGAGCCATATAAACGAATCGCCGTTACTGTTGATTTCTCGCAAAGCGATTTAAAAGCGATCAGCAGTTCAATTTCACAAGGCGGGAAAAATATCGATTATGTATTGATCCATATTGTTGATACCGCCGGTGCCCGTATGATTGGTGGCGAGATATCTGATTTTGAATCATCGCACGACAAGGAAAAGCTGGAAGAATATGTTGGAATTCTTAAGAAAAAAGGATATAAAGCGTCATTAAAATTGGGCTATGGTGATCCCAAAAAAGTTATTCCGGAACTTGTGAAATTGGAAAATGCGGATATGCTGGTTATGGGTGCACATGGTCACCGTGGACTAAAGGATCTGATCCTGGGCCAAACTGTTGATACGGTTCGTCACAATGTGGATATCCCGGTATTGATCGTTTAACATGAATAAATCTCTCAAGCATGAATACTATAGAACGAGCGAATCTTACGGAAACACAGGAAGATTATCTGAAGCAAATCTTTCTTATTGAAGAGATAAGGGATGTAGTGCCGACTCAGATGCTAGCCGAGCGACTCGGTGTCAAACCGGCATCGGTAACGGGAATGCTGAAAAAACTGACTGAGCTCAATTTAATAACGCATGAACCATATCGGGGGGTCCGGTTGACGGATATGGGGAAAAAGGTAGCCCTGGAAATTGTTCGTCATCATCGATTGGTTGAGCTTTATTTGACAGAGGCATTGGGTTATAGTTGGGATGAAGTTCATGAAGAAGCGGAAAAACTGGAACATGTTATCAGTGAAAATTTTGAAGCTCGCATTGCAGAATATTTGGGGCACCCTACACATGATCCTCATGGGGATCCTATTCCGTCGGTAAAACTGGAGCTTCCGCCGGCGCTCGATTTGGTTCCGTTAACGGAAATGGAATCAGGGGATAGTGGTTTAGTTAAAAGAGTACGTACTCAGGATAAAGATGAATTGAATTTATTGACAATACTTAAAATAACTCTGAATTCGCCCATTGTAGTGATTGAAAAAGAGAAGAATGGAATGCGCGTTAAAGTTAATGATGAACGATATTTGATCCCCCTCACTTTGGCTGCCCACTTACTGATAGCTGTACAAAAATAATCGGGTTTTCGACCGTATCCTTATAATTATTCAACAACCGACTCCATAAAAAATGGAATGATTGTGGTATCTTTCACCATTTATAGCATATCTAACAGGAATTTAGTTGGTTATTACGTGGATACCTTATATAATAAAAACACTGTCTTACTAATAATGCTTCCACTTAATCGATTGTATATACATTGGTATCCCATAACAAAATTTTTATTAAAGTATTATTTTGAAGAAGTCGCGTTGTAATTATTCGGCTGCCGGATTTATAGCTATATCCTTTTTTGTGATCTTATTCAGCTTCATTCCATATCGGGCGGAATGTAGTTATCTGCGTATGAATGAGTATAGCAATGAGTCTGTCATGCTAGCCTCCAGGCCAGATTTGCCACAAGTATGGAAAGTGGCAATCACCGGTAATAAAACCTATCCTGATGTAATTTTAAAAGAAGCGATTGCTACGGATGCCCCATCGTTTTTCCAAAAATTACGATTTTGGAATCGAAGCGGGCATGAATATTCTGAAACCGAAGTGAAAAAAGATGTTATACGCCTGGAGCATTTCTATCAAAGGCGGGGTTTTCCAGACGTCAAAGTCACTTACGATGTAAAAGATGGAAATAAGTCATGGAAACGCGAAGTTTTTTTTAATGTTGATGAAGGGAAACCAATCATTATTAAAAAAGTTGATTATCAAATTGATGGTAAAGAACGTTTTGCAAAAATAATAAAAGAAAGTTCGTCATATGAAAAAGCGCAAAACCATCAACCTCTGCAAGTAGGTAAGCGCTTCGAAGCGATAAAAATACCAGAAGTAAACGGTGAGTTTACATCAACACTGAAAAATCTTGGTTTCACATTCGCCAATGTTACGGTAGACTCGAAAACGGACTCCCTTAATCACACTGCACAACTGAAAGTAAAACTGCAACCGGGCCCTATTGGCTATTTGAGTCACATTGAGGTTGATGGTGAAAAAACAGTATCCAAAAGGCTGGTCAGAAGAGAGTCAGGACTCAAAATTGGGCAAAAATTTAGTCAAAAAAAGATAGGTTCTGCTCAGCAGATCATATTTAATCAACCACTATTCCGCTTTGTTACAATTGATATTCCGGATCAACCTATCGATTCTACAGTCAATGTTAAGATAAATGTCCGTGAACATAAATTGAGGTCTCTCGAAATAAGAGTCGGTTTTGGTACTTCGGAATATTTACGTGGACAGATATCATGGACGCATCGCAATCCATTTGGCAATGCGCATAATTTTTCAATATCGGGACGAGCATCTTTTATAGAACAGCGGGCCGGAATCGATTATTTGATACCGTATGTTGTAAATAATAAAAGCAGTTTTGTCGTGTCTCCTTTTTTTGATCACCGTTTAGAACCCGGGTATGAATTGATGAGTGGTGGTGTGAATAATTCATTTGTTTATCAGCATACCAGAAATCTAACTACTTCGATATCATATGAGTATACCCGCAACAATCTCATGCAGAAAAATGTGAATATCAATTTGCCCGATAGTACTCAGCTATATAATATCTCATCGTTACAGTTTGCCGGGTTTTACAGGCAAAATGTAGTTGGAGGCAATACGGGGTGGATTATAAACCCATATCTGGAATTTTCTGGATTTTTGAAGACGGGTTCATATACTTACGAAAAAGCAACTCTGGATATCCGGCATTTAATGCGTATATCTGATGGAATGGATTTTGTGTTTCGTGCTAATGGTGGTGTTATATTTGCGCCTCAAAGTGATTCACTACCTGCCAGTATTCGTTATTTTGCCGGCGGATATGGATCTGTCAGGGGATGGTATCGGCAGCAATTGGGTCCAAAGCGTGTTCTCCTGAATAATAATGGTGACTTTAAAAGATATGCTCCTGATGGCGGGCGTATTAATTTTTCTTTCAATTTGGAACTTCGTCATCAACTCAATTTCCTCATAAAAGGTCTGGGAATAGCAGCTTTTATGGATGGTGGGCAGGTTTGGAAACGTTTTTCAGATGTAACGTTTTTTAATTCCCAATCATTTAAAAGCCGAATACGCCAAATCAATTATGATGCCATGCAATATGGTATCGGTGCCGGTTTGAGTTACCAATCACCCATTGGGCCGGTTCGCCTTGATGTAGGCTACAAACTTAATCCGACCTATGCTGATCTGAATTATTATAACGGCGTATATCACGGTTCTCAAAGCTGGCAGCGTATAGCCTTTCACTTCAGTATCGGGGACGTTTTTTAGCATTTTATGACCGAGAATAAAAATAAACATAGTATCCTCTTAAATTGGTTGAAAGCAAGAAGCAAATGGTGGCTTTTACCATTGTCCATCTTGCTTTTATTGGGTATTCTGCGTTTTTCCCTGAAGTCTGAGCCGGTATTAAAATTCCTGAAAACAAAAATTGAATCGATAGCTTCCGGATCTATTAACGGATCTGTAGAAATCGGTGCAATACACGGTGATTTATGGAAGGGGATAACAGCAACGAATATTAATGTTATTTCAAAGGATACTGTTCTTCACCTCGATACACTTCAAGCATCATATAATATTTTTGATCTGATTGGTATTCCTCATACGGTACAATCCATCACATTTCAGGGGTTACAGGTAAAAATGATCCAGGAAACTGACAGTACCTGGAATGTGATGAATATGTTACCGGCAGATACGACTAATAATAAAGGTGGTGGTAATATCCCCCTAATGTTTAATGATATTAAACTGCGTAATAGTCATATATCTGTTAATTCGCCATATTCGATTCCTGATACTACCTTATATCTTGATGAGATAACAATGCATTCCGGATTTCAATTGAAGAGGGTTGGTTATCAATTTGATTTGAAATCCCTGTCTCTAAAAGTGCATTATCCTTCTCTGGGCGAACCGGTTATTTTTAAAACCGAAGGTAAGGCGACGGAGAACAGTTATAATATTGAGAACCTGTTACTGGCTACGGGGCAAAGTATGATCAAGGCTGGTGGAACGTTTTCGGGTGATTCCACATCCGCATCATATCAATTCAATCTTAAGGGAGAGCCGGTTGCCTGGCAAGATATAAAAGCGGTAATGAATTCCTATCCTTCAACGGATAATACCAATATAACGTTGTCTCTGAGCGGTAATTACGATAACACCGGGTTAAAAGTAGATCTTAAAAGTGACAACATTAAACGGCTGGAATTGGAAAGCCATTTTCGCATAAAACCGGCGATTTCGATCACCAGGGTATCTGTTAAAGCAGATAGTATGAACCTCGCTCAACTGATGAATAATGATCAATATCCGAAAATACAATCAGCGAGGTTATCATTGAGTGGTGACGTTCCATTAAAAAATTACAAGCAAGCGAAGCTAAAGGGTAAAGCCGGGTTACGGGATCTGGATATGGATAATTATCATGTTGACAAGTCGGATATTACCATAGATGTAAAGCCAGATGATGCAAGTCTGAAGCTGGAAGCTCAGAGAGGTAATGAGAACATATATATGAAGGTCAATACAACAAACCTCTGGGCAAATGATCCCGAATGGCAAGCCGAAGCCACTGTTCGTAATCTAAATCCTGCATATTGGCTATCCGACAGTACGCAGACAGGCGATTTGAATGTAAAAGCAACAGCTTCGGGGGCAGGATTACAGCCGAACAAGAATGCATGGAAGTTACGGGCGAATCTTTTACCGGGTAGTTATAGAAAAATCCCGTTTTCCGGCGGTTCGCTGGAAGCCAGTCTTACCGATAGCCTGGTAGAAGGAAAAACACATATTCAATTCAAAAAAGGCAGTATCGGGTTAAAGGCTCATAGTCTTTGGGCAAAGAAAGAACCGACTTATACATTTGCTCTTGAAACGCATCAACTGAATTTAACAGAATTAGGGAGCCTTGAAGAGTATCCGACATCACTTAATATCGTCCTGAAGGGAAACGGGAAAAATTTTGGTTTGAAAGGGCTGGATATCAAGGCGCACCTGAATGCCGATTCGTCTATTGTTAACAAAGAGTTACTTCACAAGATGAGGGCGGATATAAGCGTAAAAGATTCTGTTTTATATTTGAAAAATACACAAATAAAAAGTGGAATTGCCGATGGTTCGTTCGAAGCCCGGCAGAATCTGTTTCACTATGATGATCCCAAAAACAAACTCCAATATGATCTAAAGGTAAAAGATATTCACTCACTTGCACCTCTGTTCGGCGTAAAAAAATTACAGACTCGCGGTGATATGATGGGTGATATCAAGATGAAGAATAATAAATTAGTATTTATAGCTGAGTTATATTTGAATGATATCCGTTATGATACTGTCAGGATCAGTCAAATGCAGGGCCAAATGCAGGTAAATTTAACGAGACATCCAGATTACAAGGCTTATCTTGAATTAAAAAAACCTCAGGTAGGGACGTTAAAATTGCAAGATTTTCAGCTTCATTCATCAGGTGAAGTACGTGATAAAACGGTTAAAGGTGATTACAAACTTGATCTCAATATCCGTGAAAAAGCTGGAGCACAGCAGGAAGGCGGGTATTATTATTCAGCGGATTCGAGTTTTGTATCCATTCAGAATTTTTTCTGTAAAACGACAAACAGAACACTGACGCTGCGTAAGCCCGGATATATTTATTACACCCATAACACTCTCCGAACAGATACACTCCAAATAGAGGACGGTAATAATGCCATGTTCAGGATTTATGTGGATAAGCTGAACAGTAAGTCTCAAAAAGGCTTTTTTGATGCGAGGAATTTGAATTTTGGTTCTATACAGGATGTATTCCTGCAAAATAAAGAGTATGGTGGAGAAGTATCCGGTCACGCAGATTTTGATATCATCAATAAGAAGGTAACCATGCATTCCAATTTATCATTTGCCGGTTTGTCATATAAGGACATCAAATTAGACACGATAAGAGTAAAGGCTAATATTGTTAAAGGACAGTTAACGGCCGATGGGTTTATAGAAGATAAGGGGAATAGATTATTGGTCGGCGAAGCAAATCTACCGTTCCGTTTAGGAAATCCCACTTCGTTTGATACGACATTTTTCAGTAAACCGATTAATGGCAGCTTAAAGATGGAACCAGTGAATTTATCCGATTATAAAGAATTGTTACAAAAATTGGGCTTTGAGGATGTGACTGGAACAGCTCAGTTTAACGGCCGTTTAACGGGTAAAGCGGGATCGCCGGATATAACCGGTAATTTTATTCTCAGTAATGCTGATTTTTCGAATGTAGCCATTGATACGGCTAAAGCACATTTCCAGTATGAACAAAAGAAAAAGCAAATTGCCTTTCATGGTAAGATCATTTCACTGAAACAAACTGCCGCTGAAATTACCGGCAGTTTTCCATTCAGACTTAATCTAAAACAGTTTGATATCAACCTGCCGCAGGAAAAAGATTCGATCGATGCCCGTATTAATACAAACAAATTTAATCTTGCAGCTCTCAATGAATTTGTAAGTCCAAATGAGATGAAAGAGATGCAAGGGATGTTAAACGGAAAAATAAAAGTGACTGGAACCATCGGAAATCCTGTTATGAATGGAAATATGAATTTGGAAGGCGGGAGTTTGAAAGTCATCCCCGCTAATATACGTCTAAAAGATATTACTGCGGATATGGCGTTTAAACCAGGTAAAATTATACTCAATAAATGTAAGGCAAGCAGTAATGGAAATTTCTCTGCTACAGGTGATATTTCATTAAAAGGATATCAAACTCAAAGCCTGAATTTGCAGATGAATGCTGATAATTTCAGGGTAATTAATACCAGAAATTATAAAGCGGTTATCAGTATGAATACCACATTAACAGGTTCGTTGACGCATCCCAGGCTGCGGGGAAATCTGTCGGTTAATAATGGAACAATATACCTGGATAATTTTGGTACAAAAAGTGTTGAAACCGTGCAGCTGAACCAACAAAAAAAATATAGCGATATCTCGTTGTATGATTCTCTTGATGTGGATATGAATCTGAATATAATTCGTAATTTCTGGCTTAGAAACCGAACATCTCCCGAAATGGCGTTGGAATTAAATGGGAAAGTGGAGGTTTCCAAGAAAACGGGAGGCGACTTGAAAGTATTCGGAGAATTCGACAGTGATCAGGGTTATGCTACCCAATTGGGGAAACGATTTGAGATGCAAACAGGGCGCATTGTATTTAAAGGAGATCCAACAAATCCACAGCTCAAAATAAAAACGCTATATCAGTTGCGCCAACCTAACGATATTTCGATTTATTATTTAATAACGGGTACAGTCAATGATCCAAAATTCAATTATGATAGTGATCCTAAAATGGATCTGAAAAATATAATCAGCTATACCTTATTTGGCCGTCCGTTTAACGCTCTCCTTTCGTGGGAGCAATCGTTTTCGGGTTCTTCGAGTGCTAATGGCAAACAAGTGGCAAAAGATGCCCTTATGAATTTACTGATGGATCGTGTCGAATCGTTGGCTACCAATAAACTAGGTATTGATCTAATCCAAATAGACAATTCAAATCATGCTGCGGGTAATGGTACGACGATTAAAGCAGGTAAGTACATTACGGATAAAATATTCCTGGCGGTATTACAACAATTGGGTGGCAATAATCCGGTAAGCCAGGTGATTCTGCAATATTATCTCAAGAGAAACCTGGAATTGATATTAACCCAAAGTGAGAACTCCAGAACCGGTATCGACGTGCTCTGGAAGTACGATTATTGATGATGAACCGCAGATGAAACCGGAATACGGAGAACGGGGAAATAAGCCACGGATCTGCGCAGATTTGCAGCACAGAGCAAAGAGCATGGCGCGTTACAGTTAACAGTGATTGGTAAACAGTATTAGTTCAGCTTTATGAAAGGACTCGGACAAAGGGTTTAATTCCGTCGGGCTGATAGAAGTGGATCCGCTTTAAAGTAGGTTGCATGTTTGCAGCTTGTGACCCGTTTTCAGGATAATGTTCCAGGTTACAAACATTAAAACACGTTGATGCTTCGATTTCTTAATCTTATAGCAGCTCAACACTGTCATCCCGACGAAATGGAGGGATCTATAAAGGCTTTAAACATTCATGTGTTTATAAATGATATGAAGTATCTATCCGTTGATAGATTTCTCCGCTTCGGTCGAAATGACAGATTATTATTGTTTGATTAAACACAAATTACTCAATATTATTTCGTTCTCTGTGGTTATCTTTCTTTTTAGAATCAGTATTGTAAGGATGGACCTGGATTATTTTTAAGATTTTACTCAATGGGCTCCACCTATAAAGTGGTGTCCATCTAAAACAGGCAAGGAGAATGAAAAGGTGGACACCACTTTTTAAGTGGAGCCCACCGGTCATAGGTTGAGAGTGGACGTTTTTTTGTCTGATTCGTCGATTACACAGATTATCGCTGATAAACGGTTAGTTACTTGCTTCTGGCTCATCTGTTATCTGAGGACTCGTGATCCGTCGTCTTTTATTAAAAAATCTGCGTCATCCGCGTTCCACTTTTTTCATCTCATCATAGGTCAGGCCAATGTTGTAGGGCAGGCTGAAATGTTCTCCATAGGATTTAAAGTCTTCAAAACCTTTCAGTGTCTTTAGACTTGTGATTTCATTTCTCGACGTTCCTGTCTGTATACCTTTTTGAACATGTTCCTGCAAAGCATCGAAATAATCTCTGAGTACAGCGACATCTTTTTTATGACCGGTGACACCGTACTTCTCGTTTCCGTGACCAAAAATGAATACAGTTTCATTATCATATTTTTTTAATGTCTGATCCAGGATCTCTTTCCAGTGTAATATCGATCCCCCGGCGTCAATATCGATAAAAGGGTGAATTCTATTGAAGATAAGATCACCCATATGAACAATATTCGCATTCTCAAAATGGGAAATGGAGTCGCCACCGGTATGTGCGGGACCATAATAGGTGCAGTTTATCTTTTCTTTTCCCATATCCTGCGACCATTCTTTTTCAAAAAGTGTATCAGCATATACTTGTTTATCGAGTGTTCCCTGTTTTTCAGCGGCTTGTCTTTGCAAGACAGGTACATTTTTCTGGGCAACTGCTTTTACTGCAACCGGCTTGAGGATGGGGTTTCCACCGGTATGATCACGGTGATGATGGGTGTTGATGAGAACATCAATCTCACGTTTAGATCGTTTTTGCACACCCATTAAAAAATCTTTAGCCGTATCAGGGAATTGTGTATCGATAACAACAAGTACATCATTCCGGGTATACCAGCCGATTGTCCCGCCACGATTGATATACGTTCCGATGCCTTTTTGTATTTCATGAAAATGACTATCGTCGGATTTGAACAACCATCCCGGTAGAGGAAGCAAACTTACCGAGGCGGCCATTGCCGTTTGAGATAAAAATTGTCGACGGCTGATATTCATAAATCCCCCTTTAATTGTCGTGATAAACGTAGTTTACGTAAATATATACAAATTAATCATTTATAAACAGCGGTCAGAATGAGTTTATTCCCTGTTAACCAGCAGTTAGGCCATCCCTTATAAGTAACAAGATTGCTGAATGAGGAACTATGATATACTTTTCGTTTTCGTATTCAATTTCATGTGACTGGCCTTGCAAATAAATAGCCAGATCACCGGGTTTAGCCTGCAAAGGTATATATTTAGGACTGTCAGCCGCTTCTTTCCATGGCTCATCGATATCAGACGGCGGGGCAGCTGCGTATCCTGGTCCTGTCTTTACCACATAACCACTTTGGATGCTTTCTTTTTCCTGTATTCCGGGTGGCAGATAAAGACCACTTTTGGTCTTATTATCTTTAGATTTAGGTTTTAATAATACCCTGTCACCGATAATGATAAATTTATCCACTATAGTAATTTCTGAAGTCATCCTCTTTATGATATTAATGTCACTGATATTTGAATATAAATTAACCTGAATTCTATATAATTAAACAATTAGGATTTAGACGGTTGACCTTGGACGGTGACCGATTTGTAATAATGAATTAGGTTTCTAACCCGAGCTTCTATTTTCATTTATCTTTTGTTTAATTATGAAAAGAGATCATAGCATCCGGACAACTACCGTCTACACCTGCCTGCCGGCAGACAGGTTCTATCATCCATCGTCATCGTTATATTTGGAACTAGTGTACCATAATTTACTTATGTCGAATTCAGGTTAAATTACATAAAAATGATGAATTCTCATGGATATATAATAATAGATCAGCAGAGGTATTATTCTTGTTTTATTTTGGGATGTGATTTTTTATTTCAAAGGCACAAAGGCGTGCCACTTGGAAATGAATGAACTAATAGATATTTAATGTTGGGAACCAAATGGGTATAATATCCGGGATGATTTAAGTCCTTTGAATGTATCCGCATATTTTTCGCGTATATGATGAATGAGATGGTCCCAGGGATATCCGATCATAATCAGCATAAATGCGAAGTTATCCACAAAATTGATACGCATACTTAAATAGATCCCTACATGCATTCCGATTAGAAGTGTTGTGATATAGGGACGGAGTTTGTTTATCCAGAACGTGAATCCTAAAAACTCCACTATCCAGCCGGACATAAGAATAGTTGTGGCCATCCAATGATGTTGAAATAATAGCTTCTGAAGGAAGTTAAATGAAAACGCTCCGTTTTCTGATAGTCTATCAGTTGCCAATTCATGCATCCATAACCATAAGTGACTGCCATTCGCCCAATTTAATCCCGTTCCGAATAGTTTGCAAAAGGCCGCTGAAGTGTAACTGAAACCAACTAGAAAAACGATCAGTCCCCATGTGAATTTTTGTACCTCTTTTTCGTTTGCGAAGCTCATGGTTGCTATGGCAATAGACAATATGGACACTCCTAACATGTTGGCTCCATGAGAAATTTCCCCTTGCGAAAACCGGGATATATAAATGAGATGAAAAAGAAGTATCGTTACCGCATAACTCCAGCGATACACACGAAAGAAGCCCAACAAAGCGGTTGCAGTGGCAAGCAATGCCAGGATAAGAGAGTAATTGTGATGGAAGAATACGCTTACATCCATATAATTCGCTAACCCAAGCGGAAGTACAACTGCTGAAAGATGCTGTATATAATACCCCCAACTCCAGGCGTAATAGATAAGTTGAATAACGAGTACAAATTCAACAATACGGAAATGCCATTGCCTGCCGGTTGTCCATGACCTGTCATTTTGAAATAATTGAATGAAAAATTTCATAGCATATTACCAGTGTGTATGAAAATTGTGCTCGGGATTCATCATTGAAGTATCGGGCGTTAGATAGGCAAAAGGGATATAACGCACATCGTATGAAAGATTCTGTTTATCGGGGGAATTCTTAGCCTGCCCCTCAACCCAAACAATTAATAAATTTTTTGAATCAAGTTGCTTGCCAAAAAGGCTTCTTAATCCCTGAATGCGATCCTGATCCCAATATCCTGACTTTTTTATATAGTTGGCTAAATCATTTCGATGTGTATGAACTAATTTTAACGGGAAAGGCTTACCAGGGAGCGTTTCTTCACTTTCGGTAATATGCCACAATGTAGAATCGGTTGTATTACTAATATCACGCGTTAATGCTCTTACCCACGTTTGTCCGGCCTGGGAGAACATGGGATATATACTGAAAGGCCAAAATTCTCCATTATGGGTTACAACGAGTAAAGCATATACAACCAATACGGATGTCCAAATACGAATACTTTTTTTTAGGAATTGACTTTTATTTGGTCTTGTCATTGATGAATAGAAGTAATTGAATAACGGATATCAGACAACCTGATTTTTAGTATGTTATATCAATTTATTGCAAGAAAAGAGATAAAGTCAGATTAAAAAAATAAAATTTAAGTTTTTAATCATAACTTATTTTTAATAATAGTTTTTTAGTGAGAGCTAAAAAAAACTTATATGATAAATGTAAACAAGAATTATTCGTTTACAGATAATCCATTATGATATTGTGGAAATCATAACAATTTCTTTAAGACAATCAACTATTATCTGATTAGTTTAATCGAAATAATAATAGTTCGTTTATTTTAAAAAATATAAAAAGAAATATATTATGGATTATGTTAAAAACAGGACAGCCATATTGATTGTAATGTTGATTATGTTTGGTTTCACTATAGCGGCTTATAGTCAAGTGATACCGAAACCAGATCATGTAGTCATCGTTATTGAAGAAAATCATGCCTCCCATCAAATAATAGGTTCACAAAAGGCCACTTATATTAATAAACTTGCAACGGAAGGTGCGCTATTTATAAATGCTCACGGTGTATCACACCCAAGTCAACCCAATTATATTGCGCTCTATTCAGGTAGTATACAAGGAGTAACGGACGACGGTTGTTTGAAAGGCAAGACACCATTTACCACACCAAACTTAGGTCATGAGTTGATCAGCAAAGGATTTACTTTTGGCGGATATTCCGAATATATGCCAAAAGAAGGTTTTACCGGTTGCGGTGTTGGTAAGAGCATCTTCAAACACGGGAGTCCGGTATATGCCCGTAAACACAATCCATGGGTCGACTGGCAGGGAAATAAGAAAAATGGGGTGCCGGCATCTGTTAATAAGACGCTAAAGAGTTTTCCAAAAGATTTCAGCAAATTGCCAACCGTATCCATTGTTATTCCGGATGAGGACAACGATATGCACAATGGTCCGGATCCGGCCACCATTAAGCGGGGTGATAAATGGTTGAAAACTCATATGAGTTCCTATATAAAATGGGCCCGGAAACATAACAGCTTGTTTATCCTTACATATGATGAGGATAATGATACGCCGGCTAATCATATCCCGACGTTGTTTGTTGGCCAGATGGTCCGGCATGGAAAATTCAAGGAATATATCAATCATTACAGTGTCTTACGGACAATCGAGGATATGTACGGTCTTGGACATGCCGGCGATGCAACAAATAAAGCCATAACAGGTATTTGGGAATAATCTATTTTTTAAGCTGTCAATTGTATCCCCTTTCATTTGACGTGGAAGGGGATTTCTTAATGAAATAGTAAAAGAAAAATCATGATATTATGATGTTGAAACCAAAGATTTCGTATTTATTTCATTTTATACACCAATACCTTAAATGAATTAGGCACGGTTTGATGTTCATCATGATCCTTGAATTCGGATGTGCTCAGATAAATATTATGTGTTTGGTGGTCCAGCGCCATGGTTCTGGCATCCATTTGTGTTTTTAAAATCTGAACAACTTTATATTGGTTGGGTGAATTCTGTTTAATGACAGTGGTCGTTGCATCTTTACAGGAAACAAAAATCAGATGCGTCGTCGGATCGTATTTAACGGCATCATTTCCGGCACCAACTGGCAAAGTCTGTATGATATCACCGGATATTGCATTTAAAACGGTTAACCCTTCATTTGCACGACATCCGGCAAATATCCTGTGATTCATTTTATCAAGAGCCATCCCTGATGGTTTTTTACAGGGACCTAAATCATATTTTTTAATAACCTTCATTGTATGAACATCAATTACCGCCACTTTATGAATATCTTCCAGGTTGTTATAGATCAATCCTTTATCATTTGATACAGCGAATTCAGGCTTTCCACCCAATGGAATCACAGCCACTTCTTTCAGTGTTTCAGGATCAATCACTTCAACCTGACGACTGTCCCCTTCAAAAACGAAAACTTTATTAGATACAGGATCTAAAATAGTTGCATCCTCATCTTTTCCTTTTAAAGGGATGATCTTAATTAGTTTAAGAGTTTTAGGATTGAAAACATCAACAGAGCGTTTGCCATTATCACTGACAAAACCACGGTTCAATTTGTTATCAATGGCCACACCATGAATATCACCAAGTTTGTCAATGGCACCTATATATTTCTTTGAATTAAGGTTAATGACATCCAAATGCGTTCCATGTGTCACATATAGATGTTGTGATACGGGATTGATATAGAGGTAATCATGTCCGCCGTTACCGGGTAGGGAAATGATTTTATTTAAGGTGTAGTTGGTGAACATGTTTTGAGCCTGGGCCTGTACGCTAAAGATGAAGAGCCCAATGAAAATGAATAGCAAACATTTATTATTTTTCATATAAAAACCATTTACTTATTGTGAATTTTTTTAATAGTGATCTGAAACTTGCTTTAATAAAAAGGCGGAAGTTATTCAAACTTCCGCCTTATATGCAGTTTTTAAACTGTATGTTAGTGAGTTCTAAGAAGGAAAGGACAATTAGTATTAGTGCTTATTACCACTACCATCGGACGGGTACGCACCGATATCGTTGTTATATTTCGGATTACCGGCACCGATTGCAGGGGAACCAGATTGCAGGTGGTAATCATTATTATCGGTTGCTGCCATCGGATCTTTGGAATAACTCTTGAACATCGGGTTTTTGTCCGAAGCACTGGTTGATATAATATCCGAAGATTGTGGTTTACCCCAGTCACCTTGTGGGTAGTAATATTGACGGGTAGAATCCACATCCGTCCAGAAGTAATTATTACCATAAGAGGTATTTGTAGTATCGGCCGCTTTATTGATTGCCAATCCATAATAATTACTAATGAACATATTATTGTAGATTTCACCTTCGGCAAACTGATCAAATGTGATACCGGCACCCGGTTCGGCTGCACCACGGCGATAACCGTTATCAATGAAATCGTTATTATAGATTTTCAGATTGGTTTCCGGATGTAATATGGTGTTGTCTGTTTGAATTTTCAGACCGTTTCCGGCACCACCCCAGATGACGTTATAAGCGATTGTACCGGTTACTCCACGATAACAATCAAAACCTTCACCATCCGTACTTCCCTGGTGTTCAATGGTATTTCTGAGCATAGTGAGTTGTGCACCATCATTTACTTCAAGCGCGTTATCAACCCCATCTAAAATCCAGGAATCTTCGAAATCAACTTTAATAGGTGCGTGTACAACGAGTGTAACACGAGGACTACCTGTCGGATCAGGTCCACCTGTATAGTTGATATGGGTCCAATGGAAGGTCACAGCCTGGGCAGAGTCGGCCTGGAAACCGCCCCAGGAACCTGATTGCTTTTGTGGTGCGGTAAAGGTAATGGGTTGACTTTGTGTACCCATCGACATAATAGTTCCATTGATGAAGAATGTGGAATTATTTTTCACATTTACGGTTACACCAGGTTTTACCATGAGGGTATCCCCGGCATCAACATAAATATCTCCGGTTATAGTATATGTTTTACCGGAATCCATTGTTCCTTTTACATGGCCGGTTAATGTAGTGGATGTAATTTCATTAGCACCACCGTTTTTATTATTCCCGGTTACACTATTACTTTTACTACAGGCTGAAAGAGATATGATCAACCCGGCTATCCCAACTAAGAAGAGTGATATTTTGTTTCTGTATTTCATATATAATGTATTTATGTTAGATGTTTACTTCTTTTATTTTACTACTATTGATTAGTTAGAGTATCTGATTCCGACACTATAGGTGGCGTTGTAGGTATTTCTCACTACATTAAAACTGTTATTGATATGAATGACGGAGGGGGTATTGAGTAGGTTGTCAAATTTACCAAACAGTGTTATATGCCTGTTTATCGCTTCATCTATAGAGGCAGCAAGAGAGAACTCCGGTTTTTGATAGTAATCCGCATTGTAATAATCGGTTACTTTATTTAAGGTTTTACCTATATATTGCAGATCAAGTTGTCCGAGAAAACCGAGCGGTTTATTTTGATATTTGAAAGTTAAATTGGCAACATTATTCGATTGACCTTGCAGTGGACGCGTTTCGTTTTTGATGGTTGTGGTTTTGGTAATATTATTATTGTAAACCTTGGGAGAGGATATGCGTGAGTGTGTATATGTATAGTTGCCAGTAAAACCGAAATGACCAAAATATTTGGTAAACTGCAGCTCAAAGCCATAATTATGTGCTGTGCCAAAGTTTTTAGGTGTGTATACGATTTGACCACTGCGTCCAAGTTGTGAGCTAACAAGAGCATATTCAATCGGATCATAGATATTTTTGTAAAAAATGCCGGCAAATAACTGATCTCTGGGATCCGGAAAAATTTCATACCGTAAATCAAAATTATCCGCCTTGGTATGTTTCAAATTGGGATTCCCTTTTTCATCATAATACAAACCGGGCTGTGTATACGGAACGAGTTCAAAATACCCCGGTCGTGCTATAGAGCGATAATAGGTAAGACGCATATCTTGTCTCGGACTCATATTATACCGTAAATGAAGACTCGGTAGGATATCGGTATATTTAATATTTGCACCGGTGGGCTGATCATTTCGAAAAGGCCGGGTATGAAAGGATTCCTGAGTATTTTCAATTCGAACTCCACCTAAAATCTGGAATTTATTGATGGAATATTTGAATTGGCCGTATCCTGCAGCTACATTTTCACTCGCATCATAATTACTGTTATCATATTCAGACGTACCTCTGGGATTATAAACTTTCCATTTTATGCTATAAATACCCGAATAGGTTTCTGCAACCCCGGTATTCTGATCAATTACCGGGCGAAGAATGTAAAGGTCTTGTTGATTATAGCGAGACTTTTTACGATATAGTCCGCCGAATTTTAGCTCTAAATTATGATTAGAAAAAATAGTCCGGTAGGTTAGATCCGCTTTCCCGGTATAATCATGATCATTATTATGCTGCCATTGGCGATTACCATCATAAAAATAGGTAGCCGTTCTCTTTCCGCCTTGCCGGATATTTAAAAAAGTAACGACGTCGGCCCGGTCCGGTTCTTTTTTACCGGCAATAGCCATTACTGCTGACCAATCGAATTTCAGATGGTTGGTAATTAAATGGTTACCACTTAATTTTAAATTTTCTACATGTTCTTTTTGGGTTAAAGATCTGTATGTAGGTGTAATATACCCGGTTCCCGGACCACTTCTTTCATTTCCAACCAGTGATGTATCGATACTTGTTCTGGCCTGGGCGAAATAGGAGTAGATGAACACATTATCCAGGTTCAACTCATTATTTGCATTAAGCTTGTAATCAATGTGTGCGTTTATCCCATTATTCAATTGCTGGGAAGAAATGGTACGATTGGTGACGTCCAGTTTTCTGAAATCATTATTGGTATTTGGCTTCGGGGCAATGGAATTGAATACACTGTTTGTTCCGTGATATTGATTCTGAAATTCATCACCGATTATTATTCCCAATTTATTATTGAGGAACCGTCTGCCGTATGTGATGCCAAAAGTGGAATTCGGTGGCGCCTTTTCCGGTTTAAAATTTAAATTTGCACGAGTGAAGTCACTCGGTTTGGCCGTATAATTCGATCCATTGTATTCAATAGGTCCTTGTTGCTGAACAACGCATTGGTTGAATGACGTATATTGGCGAACAATCAACATCTGGCTATATCCACCGGAAGCCTGGATGCGGAAAATTGGTTTACTGGGCGCATCTTTCGTGATCAGGTTTACAGTTCCACCCGTTGCATCGCCTTCCATATCCGGTAACAGCGTTTTACTGACAACAATACGTCTCAACAAATCCGATGGGATAATATTTAGTGAAACAAACCTGGATTTGTCATTCGGACTCGGAATCTTGATGCCGTCTATCAAGGTGTTGTTATATCGTGGTTCCATACCTCGGATGATACTGTAGGATTCACCGGATCCGGCCGATTTTTGGAGTGTCACACCCGATAAGCGTTGTAATACATTAGCGGCGTTTATATCAGGTGACGATACCATCGAACTTGAGCCAATAACATTCACTTCATTATCCGATTTTAATTCCGTTAAACGGGATGAAGTTTCGGTTGATTTATCCATTTTGCCAAAGACTGCTATCGATTTCATATGCTGTGTGTTCGGTTGCAGTCCGATATCAAGCTTCACTGACTGGTTTTTCTTAATATCGATTTGCTTTGTGTATGTTATGTAACCGATATACTTGACTTCGATGGTGTAATGTCCTGCAGGTACACCGTCTATCTGATAATTACCGTTAACATCTGATGCGGCCTCAAAAGTGGTATGTAAAATATACACAGAGGCTTCAACTAAAGGCTCATTATTACTGCGATCGAAGATTTTACCTTTAATGGTTGCAGCTTTACTGATCAATGTTATACAACTAAGCAGGCATAAAAGAGTAAGAGAAAATACTATTATTTTAGAAATTAGGTTGGAGGAGGATTTTGTATAATTCATTCATTCGTATGATTACTGATCATTGATTTAGTACTAGTCAAATCACACGAATGTTACTTTATTTATGTTAAAGAATTATTATATATGTATTATAATTTTATTAAATCATGACCTGTTTTTTATTTTATAAAATTAATCAATCATTTTAATAATTTAGTTTAAAATAAGTTTATCTATAAATCACAATTCTTTTTAGTTGTGTATTAATACGTATCAATGTGCTATACATTGAATAATCTATAATAATGGGCAAGTATTTGATTTTTTTTATGTATATATACGAAAAGTAATTCAAGAGAAATGTTATATAGAGTATTATTTTAAATAATAATAATTACCAGGTAATTATGTAGTAATTCTAAACAGGTTATATTAAAATATGTGTCTGGTGAGATAATAGGTTTTGTGATTTCATAATAATTTGAAAAAAAGCTGATGAGAATTAAAAAAAGGAACTAACGGTCGGATAAAGATGACAGGAAAGAAAAAAAATTAAATAACGTTATATAGTTAATTAATTAAGAGGAATTAATATGAGATGAATGTTATGCTTATAAACCATTAAAGGTGACCCGGATTGTCTTTATATACCATAACAGATTCATATCGACCGGATAGGTTTTTGGATTTCAAACCGCACGATTAATAAGTTCCCAGGGGCAACTGGGAATTTTGATATTGCAAAAAATCTCGTAGTGATGACCTTCAGATAAGTCAATAATATCTAATTCTTAAAGCAATAAATATTAATAAAGTACGTAAATTAAAATTAGACTATTTACGTACCATTGGTATTGGTTACCGTTTTTAAGATAATATAATTCGACATTTGGGTTTGCTATTTCAGGCAGCTGGCTTTTTTAAATGCAATAAGATTATAGATGACTATTTACTCATATAAAAATTTATAGATAACAATTAAATAATAAATAGTTAACATTACATATTTATCTTATAAAAGAAGAATAGGTTAAGAATTATTATTTGAAAATTTAGATCTTTATCGTGTTTGGAATGGTATCAGGTATTTTAATATGTTTATCAAGATGTTAAATATGTAGTATTAAGCTTAATATTTGAGGTACTTTAAAATATTAAATCTGATATCTCAATGTCATAAAGTCGCTTAATTCCTTTTAAAGTTATTGATAATAACTATTAATAAATGCATTTTTTAACCAGGTTAACTTGTTGCATCCCTATTACTTACTAAAGATACAATCTATAATATAATTGAGCTTTTGGCGCTGCAAAACCACGTAACCTGCAATACGCCAAAAGCTTCATGAAGGCCGGCTATTTTGTTTAATAGCCGGCCTAATTAATTTATACAAGTCTTAAAAAAATAATTGTTTAATTCGTTATTCAATCTGTTGTAAAGTGCTAAAATGCATTTACTTAAATCTGTTGTAAGTAAACGAACCATAATAATGAAGTAAAACAATATTTAAAAGCTAAAATAATAAGAGATTTAATTTGAATATAGTATTTTGTGAAATTTTCATTTTATGAAAAAAATAGTACCTGATAAGACTAATTTTTGATTACAAGATTAATTGTATTTCGAGTGAAACAGTTTAGGTTAGTAAATCTAAATAAATGAAAGTATGGTAGCGCCTATCCCTTTTTTGTAATTGTAACCACTTTCAATATATCTCCTTTATAATCTACAAACTGAACCAGCATCTTCTTCCCTGTTAAAGATACGACCATAAAACCCGCAACTGATTTTGCATATCTGGCTACTTTATCATGACCGACGGCTTCCACCTGGGATCCTGCTCCGGAAAGGAAATACCTGGTGTTACCTTTTGCCGGTTTGAGATATTCCAAATTATGCTCATGACCACAAAAGTATGCATCAACATGATATTTATTGAATAACCTTGTAAATCTATGCTGAAAATAATCAGGAACATCGGTACCTATTGATGAATAAACAGGATGATGACCTATAACGATCTTCCACCGGGCTTTCGATTTTGCCAACTCTTCTGTTAACCATTTCATCTGAGCAGCTGTATCCTGGCCGATTACATTGTGATATTTTTCTTCATGATGATACTTTCTGATCAATGGGGATGTATCAATAACGAAAATCTGAAGATCACCCTTCCCATCCGCAAGATGTTTGGTAACGGTATAATATCGAGACGGCATATTCCATCGACGGCTTTTTTGGGTATAATCAATTTCCGCCTGTACATTACCCATATAATCATGATTGCCAAGGGCTAAATACCAATTAATCTCAAGGTCAGCACCGGTATAAACATTTTCATAAGAGGACATAAATTGTGGATCATCAATACTCTCCACTCCGTTTTCATAAAAATTATCACCTGTAGATAACACGAATTGGGCACCGGTTCTGGCCGATTCTTTGTTCATTTCAATTGCTACATCTTTTTGATGATACTGCCCATTTCGCCCCCAATCGCCAACAACCAGAAAATTAGTGGCATGCGGTAGTATCTGTAATTTTTTGTTGGTAACCGAGGCTTGTCCAAAACTATATTGCAATGGGAAAAACAAACCTAATAGAAGGAAAGTAAAAAGGAGGGATTTCATATCGTTGTTATTTTTAAATAAATATTAGGGTATATAATTACTTTTAATTAAAATCCACTTTGCATATTAACCTGGATGGAAAGTAAATTCCCGGTAAATTAAAACCAACTATTAAACAATAACTTAATGAAATGTTAATGGATAGGTAATATTAACATTGCTCTCGTTGATTCTCCTTGCTTTCATTCTCAGGGTTTTCTTGGTAGTTAGTTGTTAGCAAATAGGTAATTCGGGTAGGTTCCCTTATAAAATTCTCTTCTCTTTACACATTTATCTTTTCTCTGTAATCCTTTAGTTACTGCTTACCGGATATCTGACACAAATAATTATCTCATATTAGTGACTGCAAATTAATAGGTTGCCACACTACAAATTATTTTAAAGCTAATATTGTTTTAAACCAGACATCAACAGGTTCGGTTATTTGAGAATGTTGTCCCGTATTTCCACCTGCATATCGGCCACCTCGCATACCACCTTCTCCGCGTTCGCCTGCTTCACCCCGTTCACCACGTTCTCCTCGCTCGCCGTGATGTGAGTTATCGGATTTTGGTCGTTCAAATCCATCGATATGAACTCCAATGGTTACATCAGAAATTTTCTTTGAACCTGCGGGATTTATATCTGAAAGAGGTATTCCCACTTTATAAATTATGTACCCGGTAGAATCAGCACCCAGATCCAGC
>DATFMH010000068.1:0-3165 GCA_035267045.1 Balneolales bacterium | reverse complement strand
TTAATACCGGTTGAAGTGGGATATACATCATGAGACAATGACTTATCAATGAAGCCTTTTGATTTTATAACAACTTTTTAATAACAACCATTACGTTTGATGAAGAATCTAAGTGCTTTCAAAGTTATTATCAGTTTGGTTGTCTTTTTACGCTTTGGGTTATTTCAACGTGCCCACCTTATACTTGCCCAATCCGGGGGAACTTGGAAGGCACCGGAAGAAGCTAAAAAGATTAAAAATCCCCTAACTCCATCTCAAAATATATTAAAAGCCGGTAACTTGATTTTTTCACAACAGTGTGCCGTATGCCACGGTAAGACGGGTAAAGGTAATGGGATAACAGCGGCATCTTTAGATCCCAAACCTGCTAACCTAACTTCGGAATCCGTTAAAAAACAGACGGTTGGCGAAATATTCTGGAAGATCCAACACGGAAGAACGCCTATGCCAGCTTTTAAAAAACAATTAACTGAAAAACAAATCTGGGCTGTAATTCTTTATATCCGAACGTTAAAAAAGGAATAAATTTATGGGATTCATCAAGGAGGAGATGTAAAACAATGTCGGGCAAAAAATTATATATGTTAATAATTTTTTTAGTTGTATTGACCTGTTCTTCCCGGGCACAATCCGGTAACGAATCAACCGCTCAAAATCTGCTGGATTTGTTAAAACCAGGTAATACCAGTTTTTTATTGAGAGGTTATTCTCATGCTGGTTTTGAAAGTATAGACAAGAAAAGTACGTTTACGATGGGTTCCTTCAATCCTATTTTTCTCTGGAGACATGGAGACCGGTTCATATTTGAAAGCGAAATGGAAATTGCTTTTGAAGAAGGATCGCTTGAGTTTAATCTTGAATATGCCGACCTCTCTTATATTCTAAATAAGTACCTTATTGTTCGGGCCGGTCATATTCTTTCTCCATTCGGAACCTTCATTGAACGCCTGCACCCTGCCTGGATTAATCGATTAACGACCAGGCCCCTGGGCCTGGGTCATCATGAACCGGTTGGACCAACAAACGAAGTCGGGATTGAATTGAGAGGAGGAGCACCTTTCGGTAGTGTTAAAATCAATTATTCAGGATATTTATCCAACGGCCCTTCCCTCTCTGTTGAGAGTGACATTACAACTACTGTTGTAGAAATCAACTATACTAATTATTTGGACAATAACTCGAATAAGGCTATTGGTGGCCGTTTCGGCATACTGCCCATCAGTAATTCTATTCTGGAACTGGGGATATCCGGCCAATATGCTAAAATCGGGGACAGAGACACCCAATATAAAGATGTCAATTCATATAGTTACGCATTGGATCTATCTGTTGTCAAAAATAGTATAACTGCTATCAAGGGGAATATTGATGTTAAAGGACAGTGGAATTGGGTAACGATTGATAATTTCCAGGTATTAATGCCTGATGGAGATATTGAAACTATTAATATGGATCAGGATGCCTACTATTTGCAATTGACTTATAGACCTGCACTTTTGAATAATAACTTCCTGAGTAATCTCGAAGGAGTCATCAGGTATTCAGGTATAAATCCACCACCTGAAGTAGGACATGGTGAATCGGCAGGTCATACCGAAGAAATGCTGGAGGGGGACCGTACACAATGGGCCTTTGGCATAAACTACTGGTTGACCTGGCGGTCCGTTATTAAATGTTCATTTCAAACCGAAAGTAATTCCGAGGATACAATTAATAGTTTTTATATACACTATGCATTTGGGTTTTAATGAAAATAGGGATTATTAAATCACCTGAGATATGAAAATAAAAAAAACAGGCCTTTTGGATTTGGTTCTCGTTTTATTGGTAATGGTGATATCTTTTGTAATCATTTCCTGCGGGACTGGTAAAAAAGTAAGCAAAGATGATATGGGCGACCTGGGTGTAATGAATGTTGAAAAATCAGGTGCCGTATTATGGGGTGAAAATTGCGGCCGGTGCCACAATGCCCCGGATCCGAGGGCATTCAGTGACCTTCAATGGGAAACCCTGGGAAAACACATGCGTATACGGGCCGGACTCACTGCTGATGAGACTCAGAAAATCATTAATTTCTTGCAGCAGAGTAATTAGTATTTAAGAGTTTGAGATTTTTTTTACAGCTACATACCGTTGTCCCGATCATGTTATTCAGTTTATTTTTTGGCAACTATCATGCGAAAGATGCCTGATATTCCATATTTCGTTACATTTTCTATCTGCCATCCTGCTTTTTTGATATTACTGACAGTTTTACGTGCAATATGAACACCTGAAATATTATATATCGGCTTATCCAGGAATCTCATTACCGGTTGTAATATATTCGCCGTAGCTAACATATGTTCCAGTAAATATAATTTACCACTGGGTTTGGTAACACGGAACGCTTCTTTTAAACCACGAACAGGATCCGGAACCGAACAAAAAACGAATGTAGCCACAACGGCGTCAAATGATTGATCCGGAAATGACATTTTCTGAATATCCATTTCCAACAATTCAACACGATTACCCTCATGTTCCATTGCTTTGATTCGGGCTCTTTTCAGCATATTTCCGGATATATCAATAGCTGTGATATGTCCCTCATCAGGATAAAAAGAAATATTTTTACCAGTCCCGACACCCATTTCCAATATTTCTTCACCCTCTATCACATCCCATAACTGATTCCTCCATCTTCTGTACAGGAAATATTCCAGCGGACTTTCCATAATATTGTACAATGGAGCAAAACGATTATAACGTTTCGTTACAAATTGCGTCTCTTTATTTGATAAACTCTTAACCATCATTTCAATTAGTTAACCTGTGTTCTATATAATAATTTAATTAATTGAAGGCTTTGCAAAACCTTCTTTTTACCTACTGTCTATGGTCTATTGTCTACCGTCTGAAACTCTTGTTCCATAATTTCCCTTTGTCAAATTCACGTTAGTTAATATTATTTTTCAGTAACGGACGTTTTTAACATATTCTGAAACCGGATCTATCAAAAAAAGGTGGCCATCCTGTGGCCACCCCTTTTTAAATTGTTGGATATGAATAAGAATTTTATTCCAACAAATTGTCATCATCAAGCAGTGATTGACACTCTAAAGCAAATCTCTCTTCATTCTTTCAAATTCTTCTTTTGTTATTTCTCCCCGGGCGTATCTCTTT
>DATFMH010000067.1:0-3301 GCA_035267045.1 Balneolales bacterium | reverse complement strand
CTATCTACTGAAACCGTAAGACTTGGAGGGGCTTTAACACAAAACACAGCAATAACAGTAGGTGCTTACGAGTACTCAATCTCAGGTGCTTCAAGTGGAAAATCGGTAAGCCAATCCATTGACGTAAATAATTTCGATAACAAGATAAGTAGCTCAAGCCATGAGAGCCGGGTACTTATGGAGGCATCAAAAATAACGTTTGAAAACTACAATATAGGCACACCAGCAAACTCAAAAGGGTACGAGGTAGGAAGTGATGGGATAGTAGAGAAAGATGATTATTCAGCCTCTTATGCACTAAGAACTCTGGTGGCAAAAGGATATGTTGTTGATAATTTTCTTGCTACAGCAGATGGTACTTTAAATTCCCTTACTAATAAGCCACCTGTAGATAATGACATTATTCTTATAGAGGACAGTGAAAATTCATATTCTCAGAAAAAAGCCACTATATCATCCATAAGAGGAGTTACGTCGTTAATTGGACTTACCGATACATTTAGCTCGTATACAGGTTTGGCCGGAGAAGTATTAGTGGTAAATGATACCGAAGACGGAGTTGAGACGTTAGATTTAGATACGGATTATGTCAATGTTAGTGTTTCCGGCCAGATAGAATCAGTAACAGAAAAAGCAACACCGATCGGAGCCGATCTTTTACTCATAGAAGATAGCGAAGACACATTCTCAAAGAAAAAAGTATCGATAAGTAATCTTCCGGTTTCGTTAAGTTTTATTGGACTATCTGACTCTCCAAATATATACACAGGCGCAGGAGGTTATTTTGTTAAGGTAAAATCATCTGAGGATGGAATAGAGTTTGTATCTGATAGCGGATTTGTACCAACCGGAGGTGGAGAATTTACAGGCCCGGTCACCATAAAAACATCCAATGATTATCCATTAGTATTAAGGCAGTCAGGAGCCGGAAGTGTAACAGGGACAGCGGAGGCCGGAACCAATCAAATAAAGTTCGAGGATGATGCAGGGGATGTCCAAGGGTATATAGGTATTGATTCATCCGGAAATGTATTTTTAAGGACGCTTGTATCTGGAGGTGTTGTTTACGTTCAGGGAGATATTGGTTTGTCTGGAGACGTGGATGGAGTTGATATTTCAGCTTTTAAAACTGCTTTTAATAATCATACGCACACTTTTTCTGATTTGGAATCAAAACCAACTACTTTATCAGGATATGGAATAACGGACGCGGTAAGTTCAGATAGTGATGATTTTACAACTTCATTTACAGAAAAAACAGCCGGCGTAGTCGGTGATTATGTACTGATAGAAGACAGTGAGAATGGCTATGAAAAAAAATACGTACAATTAGGCAACATTCCACCATCATCTCAGAATATACTTTCATTAACAGATACACCAACCTCATACAGCGGATCTGGGGATTATTTCTTAAAAGTAAATAGCGCAGAGAACGGAGTTGAGTTTACGGATATCGCCGGAATGTATTTACCGACAGCAGACGGAACCATAAACGCACTATCTGAAAAGGCAAACCCAATAACAAATGATGTCATATTAATAGAGGACAGCGAGGATACATATTCTCAGAAAAAAATACCTCTCACAAGATTGCTACAAGGAAGTAATAAAGATGGAAATTTTGTGGGATCTGATTTAACAAGTAATAAAATAACCCTGTATCATAACCTCGGTAAATTACCGAATTTATTTGCATTGTATAAAAATGGAGTATTAGTCAGTTATCAGAATTTAGTCGTAGATACAGAAGATTCAACAGATCATATTATATTAACCGTTCTGGAACCACATAGTAGTTCAGACTCATTTAATTACATATTCTCATGAAAAAAATACTTTTTATACTCATTTCTCTTGTACTATTCGGATGTGCCAAAGCGCAGTATCCAACGTATAGAGATACATTTAAAGTGGTTACTCTTGACGGGGTGGACACTATGAGTTTTGACCTGAAGAGTAGCAATATAAAAATATTCGGGACTAAACCGATTGAAATAACAAACTTAGCAAATCTTGATAGTTTGGCAGACTTGACAGGAGTCACCCAAAAATCCGTATTATTCAGGAATGGAACAGGGCTATACGACTCTGATTTCAATTATGACCCGTCATCTAATCAGCTTAAAATTGGTTCTGGATATGGATTTCAAGAGTCCGGGAGTGTGATATATTTTAATTCCCCTGGCGGATTCGGGGGGCAAGCGTCAAACAGCGGCAGGTTAAATTATAATATTTCAAGTGGATCAGGAAACACGACGTTAGGAATTTATAGCGCAACTCATTCCGGGATTGGATATACAAAAGTAGGGTCTACTGTGTATGGTGATATTATATCAATGGACACTATAACAGCGAGATTCACAGATACTTCATTTGTAGTAAAGAAACCTTTAATAATTGAAGATTCATTACAGTGGCCTAATGGAGAATGGCAAAAAACACCAAGTTCAGTGGGTTCATCTTATTGGACAAATGATGCAAACGGAATAACATATTCATCAGGTGACGTTGGAATAGGCACTGCTTCAACATCAAGCTCAAAATTGATTGTGAATGGTGGATCTAAGCCGTGGGCATTGAAAGTCACAGGATCTCCAACCGCTATTGCTGCATATGGTACAACTGTAGGGGTTAATACATCATCTGATACTGGAACAGGATTAATTGCAAAATCTAATAGCGGTTTAGGTTTGCAATCCGTGTCAGTTTCAGGATCTAAAATAGCTTCATTTGGAAATGATAATAGTTCAACCCCAACAGAAGTAGCTTATATTAGCGACGTAGGACAATTTTATGCGGATACTAATAAGATTGTATATAATGCTGGTAACCTAAACAAATCTGATGTTCCTTTTACAGCATCAAAAATAGAAGTTAGTAATTCTGTAACAGACTTAAATTTACTCCCTGTTGGTATAACTACAACGGCTATTGGTTCAGGTGGTTCTAATACACCTGCAAATTATACAACAACATTGTCTGTAAGAGATAAAAATTCTTATTCCTTTCAGCTAAATTCAGGTTATGGAAATATACAAAATTTATATTATCGTAATTATAATTCTAATACAGGTGCTTGGCAACCTTGGCAAGAAATATATCATTCTGGTAATCTAAACCGTTCTGATGTTGATTTTACCGCGAGTTCATATTCAGATGCAAATGGAACAATATCATCTGACTACGTAGCTTCAGTAACATTTAGTAATGCTGAAGTACTTGCTAATAGTACTAAAACAATATTATCAGCCCCAGGAAGCGGTAAAGCAATAGTTATTATGCGAGTTATGATACACAA